>CAZHSA010000082.1:0-12535 GCA_964535135.1 uncultured Kordia sp. | reverse complement strand
TTTCTACACCAGTAACCAAATGGAATCATCAAATAACGAAAGCTTCTGAAATTCCAGAAGTCATGGCAAAAGCATTTTACATTGCCAGAAGTGGTCGTCCTGGTCCAGTGTTGATAGACATCACAAAAGACGCACAATTTGAAGAATTTGACTTCTCGTATGAAAAATGTACAGGAATCCGCAGTTATAAAGCCATTCCTGAAACGGATGAAAACGCTCTTAAAGCTGCCGCAGAATTGATAAACGCTGCTAAAAAACCGATGGTAGTTTGGGGACAAGGCGTAATTTTGGGCAAAGCCGAGCAAGAATTTAAAGCATTCATAGAAAAAGCAGGAATTCCATCAGCATGGACAATTTTGGGCGTTTCTGCCATTCCCACGGAACATCCGTTAAATATAGGAATGGTAGGAATGCACGGTAACTACGCGCCAAATGTATTAACAAATGAATGTGACGTGCTAATTGCCATCGGAATGCGATTTGACGATCGTGTGACAGGAAATTTAGCAACGTATGCCAAACAAGCAAAAGTCATTCACTTCGAAATTGATCCTGCGGAAGTAGATAAAAATGTAAAAACTGACGTAGCCGTTTTAGGCAATGCAAAAACAAGTTTGGCAGGAATTTTACCGCTCATCAATACAAATTCACATTCGGAATGGCGTCAAAAATTTGATGATTTATATAAAATCGAATACGAAAAAGTCATCAAAAACGACTTATATCCTACCAAAGAAGGATTGACAATGGGCGAAGTATTAAAAGAAATTAACATACAAAGCAAAGGAGAAGCAGCCATTGTATCGGACGTAGGTCAGCATCAAATGATTGCGTGTCGTTATGCAAACTTCAATCAAACAAAAAGTAACATTACTTCGGGCGGATTGGGAACGATGGGCTTTGGCTTGCCAGCTGCAATCGGAGCAAAAATGGCAGCACCCGAACGTGAAGTAGTTTGTATTTGTGGTGATGGTGGCTACCAAATGACGATACAAGAATTAGGAACCATCTTTCAGCAAAAAGCAGCTGTGAAAATTGTGGTGCTTAATAATGATTTCTTGGGAATGGTACGTCAGTGGCAACAATTGTTTTTTGACAAACGCTATGCGTCTACCGAAATGACAAATCCTGATTTTGTAGCGATTGCGAAAGGGTATCATTTAAACGCTCGACGTGTAACGAAACGAGACGAATTAGCGGAAGCGGTACAAGAAATGATGCAAAGTAAAGAAGCGTACTTTTTAGAAGTATGTGTAGAAAAAGAAGACAACGTTTTTCCAATGATTCCAACAGGAGCATCGGTTTCAGACATAAGATTAAGTTAATATCACTAAAAAACAAAAGGAGAATTATAGAAAAAGAACAATATATAAGTTATTCTCGATACAATTTTTTCATTTCAAAAAATATGAAAAAATCACTCGAAATGACGTTTTGGAAAAAAAGGATTTTTGTGACTCAAAACTAGTCTATGTTCTCACATCTAAATTCTATAATCTTTTAAAAATATGGAACAAGAAAGCAAACAATTTACGGTTTCGGTATACACGGAAAATAACATCGGATTGTTGAATAGAATTTCAGCGATCTTTCAACGGAGACATATCAATATTGAAAGTATCAATTCGTCAGTTTCAGAAATAGAAAACGTATCAAAATGGACGTTGGTGGTGAATCTGCCAGAAGAACAAATGAAGAAAATCGTCGGGCAAATAGAAAAGCAAGTTGAGGTCATAAAAGCCTATTATCATACCGAAGAAGAAATCATTTATCAAGAATCGTGTATTTTCAAAATGAAGTCAGATTTGTTGTTTGAAGAGCGACAAATTCAAAACATCATTAAAGATAGCAATGCGCGAATTGTCACAGTAAACAAACAATTTTTTGTCATCGAAAAATCGGGACGCAAAGAAGAAATCGAATTATTACACAGAGAACTCAGCGTGTTCGGTATTATGCAATTTACACGTTCGGGACGTATCGCGGTTTCCAAAGAAGAAATGAAAATATCAACAATGCTTGAAGCAATTAATCATTAAAATAGATTCAAGATTCAAGATTTTTAGATTCTAGATGAATTCAATTGAAACATCGAAAAAAAAATTAATACAATAAAAAAAGTCTAGGTTCTAGAATCTAGACTCCAAAAACAAAAGTTATGTCAAATTACTTTAACACCTTACCATTACGAGCACAATTAGCGCAATTAGGAAAATGTAGATTTATGGATGCTTCCGAATTTGAAGGTGGCGTGAACGCTCTAAAAGACAAAAAAATAGTCATCGTCGGTTGTGGCGCACAAGGACTGAACCAAGGATTAAACATGCGTGATTCAGGGTTGGATATTTCATACGCATTACGCCAAGCAGCGATTGACGAAGAACGTAATTCATACCAAAATGCAACCTCGCACGGTTTCAAAGTTGGAACGTATAAACAACTGATTCCAACGGCAGATTTAGTATTAAATCTTACGCCAGACAAGCAACATACCAACGTTGTAAAAGCCGTAATGCCATTAATGAAAAAAGGCGCTACGTTGAGTTATTCGCACGGTTTCAATATTGTAGAAGAAGGTACTCAAATCCGTGAAGATTTAACCGTGATTATGGTCGCACCAAAATGTCCAGGAACGGAAGTACGTGAAGAATACAAGCGTGGTTTTGGAGTGCCAACGTTAATTGCGGTGCATCCAGAAAATGATCCAGAAAACAAAGGTTGGGATCAAGCAAAAGCGTATGCGGTTGCCACTGGCGGACATAGAGCTGGCGGGTTAGAATCGTCGTTTATTGCGGAAGTAAAAAGTGATTTAATGGGCGAACAAACCATTTTATGTGGTGTGTTGCAAACAGGTTCTATTTTGGCTTTTGATAAAATGGTCGCAGATGGTGTAGATGCAAATTACGCCGCAAAACTCATTCAGTTGGGTTGGGAAACCATCACGGAAGCACTGAAACATGGCGGAATTACCAATATGATGGATCGTTTGTCAAACCCAGCAAAGCTAAAGGCGTTTGAACTTTCGGAGGAATTGAAAGTAATTATGAAACCATTATTTGAAAAACACATGGACGATATTATTTCGGGACATTTTTCAGAAACCATGATGGAAGATTGGGCAAATGACGACAAAAACCTATTAAAATGGCGTGAAGCTACGGGCGAAACAGCGTTTGAAAAAACAGCCTTGACAACAGATCATATTTCGGAGCAAGAATACTTTGATCACGGAACATTGTTGGTAGCATTTGTAAAATCGGGTGTAGAATTAGCGTTTGAAACGATGGTTAGCGCAGGAATCATTGAAGATTCAGCCTATTACGAATCGCTTCACGAGTTGCCATTAATTGCAAATACGATTGCTCGAAAAAAATTATTTGAAATGAATCGAGTGATTTCAGATACGGCTGAATACGGTTGTTACCTATTTGATCATGCGGCAAAACCATTGCTAAAAGCATTCATGACAACAGTGGATACCTCTGTGATTGGGAAACCATTTACAGAATCGAATGCTGTTGATAATTTAGATTTAATTGCCGTAAATGATGCCATTCGAAATCACCCAATTGAAGCGGTTGGAAAGCGTTTACGTGCAGCGATGACTGCTATGAAAACAATAAAAACAACGGTTCAAAAAGATAAAGCTGTTGTGGCTTAGATGTAAGATACTAGATACTAGTATTGAGTATTGAGACAAGCTTGTTAGGTTATTTTAAGTTTCAATACTCAGTCCGTCAGTTTGAGTGATTTTTCGGAGAAAATAGTATCGAGAACAGCTTTGAAAAAATAATATAAAAAACACATTGTGCAATCAACCACAACAACATACGCTCCAACGTTAGCAGCTATTAAAAATGCTGCGAAAACACTCAAAGGCATTGCTTCGGTAACGCCTTTGAGTTATAACGATTACTATTCCAAACAATACCACTGTAATATCTACTTAAAACGAGAAGATTTACAGCAAGTACGTTCGTATAAAATTCGTGGGGCGTATAACAAAATGGCATCGCTGACGGAAACACAAATTGAAAATGAAATTGTGTGTGCCAGTGCTGGAAATCATGCGCAAGGTGTGGCGTTGTCGTGTAAACTGTTACAAATAAAAGGCACGATTTTTATGCCAACGCCGACGCCCAATCAAAAAATTGAGCAAGTCAAGATGTTTGGTGAAGAATATGTGGAAGTAGTGTTGATTGGCGATACTTTTGATGATGCGTATCATGCTGCCAAAGAACAATCAGAACGTTTAAACAAAACCTTTATTCATCCGTTCAATGATGAAAAAGTCATTGAAGGACAAGCTACGATCGGATTAGAAATTTTGAAACAACTTTCAACTCCAATCGACTATGTATTTGTGCCTGTTGGCGGTGGCGGTTTGTCTGCAGGATTATCTTCGGTGTTTAAAATGTTGTCTCCAACTACAAAAATTATCGGAGTGGAACCTAAAGGTGCGCCTTCGATGTCAACGTCTATCGAAAAACAAAGAAATGTAATGTTGAAAAGCATTGAAAACTTTGTTGATGGCGCGGCGGTAAAACGCGTGGGCGATTTGAATTTCGCTATCTGTAAAGAAAATTTACACGATATGATTACAGTTGATGAAGGTGAAGTTTGTCAAACCATACTAGATTTATACAACCGACAAGCTATTGTGGTAGAGCCTGCAGGAACGTTAAGTTTATGTGCTTTATCGCAATATGCTGATCAAATAAAAGGTAAAAATGTCGTCTGTGTCGTTAGTGGAAGTAATAATGATATTACCCGAACAGCTGAAATTAAAGAACGCGCATTGCTTCATGCCAATTTAAAACATTACTTCATTATCAAATTTCCACAACGTGCAGGTGCTTTGCGCGAATTTGTAGTGGAAATTTTAGGACCAACAGACGATATTACGCATTTTGAATACACAAAAAAGACCAATCGGGAAAATGGCGCGGCCGTTGTAGGTTTGCAATTGCAACATGCAGCCGATTTAGATGCCTTAATCACGAAAATGAAATTGCGTAACTTCTATGGCGATTACTTAAATGATAAACCTGATTTATTTCAGTTTTTGGTTTAAGATCTTCAAGACGCTGAAAATCTCGATTATCAAGTAAAATATCACAATACATTACTAAAAAGTGTGTGTTAACACAAAAACTTGAAATTCAAGTCGTTAAACTTATTTTTTGAGTAAATTTATATCTGAAAAAGAAGAAAATAAAAAACTAATGAGCATTCCCGAAAAGTATCAAATTACAGAAACCATTACGCAAGATACCTATCTCGTTGATGGTGAATTAAAAAAATGGACAGGACAAACCTCGGAAGTCTATTCCACCATTTCTTCTACAAAAGTATACCAAAAAACCTTATTAGGAACCATTCCAACTTTAGGCGAAACGGAAGCTTTAGAAGCGTTAAACGCAGCAGTTTCCGCATATGACAAAGGACAAGGATTATGGCCAACCATGAAAGTGGTAGACCGAATTGCGTGTATGGAAAAGTTTGTAGAGCAAATGATAACCAAGCGCGACGAAGTAGTCAAATTACTCATGTGGGAAATTGGAAAAAATCTTGCTGATTCCGAAAAAGAATTCGATAGAACTGTGGAATATATTTACGATACCATTGAAGATTATACCCAAATGGATCGAGATAGTGCCAAGTTTGAAAAACACGGCGGCGTACATGCGCACATTCGTCGTGGACCGTTGGGCGTAGTATTATGTCTTGGTCCTTACAATTATCCGCTCAATGAAACTTTTGCTTTGTTGATTCCAGCGATTATCATGGGAAATACAACAATCTTTAAACCTGCAAAATTTGGAGTATTGTTATTATCTCCATTATTGGAAGCCTTTCAAAATAGCTTCCCAAAAGGCGTGGTAAATATCATTTATGGACGTGGAAGAACTGTAGCTTCACCAATTATGAAAGATGGTCGCGTAGATGTGTTGGCGTTGATTGGAAATAGCAAATCTGCCAATGCTTTGCAAAGTGTACATCCAAAAAGCAACCGTTTGCGTATGGTGTTAGGTTTGGAAGCTAAAAATCCAGCAATTGTGCTGAAAGATGCCGATTTAGAGTTGGCAATCAGCGAATGTATTGCGGGAACAACGTCGTTTAACGGACAACGTTGTACGGCATTGAAAGTGTTGTACGTACATGAAGACATTATAGCAGAATTCAACAAGCGATTCTCTGAAAAAGTAGATGCCTTAAAATTTGGAAATCCTTGGGATGAAGGTGCGAAACTTACGCCGTTGCCTGAACCTGATAAACCCGCATACATTCAAGAGTTGATTGATGATGCTTTGGAAAAAGGCGCGGAAATCATCAATGAAAAAGGTGGTGAAACGACGGATAATTACATATTTCCAGCCGTTTTATATCCTGTTAGTAAAGATATGCGTGTGTACGAAGAAGAGCAATTTGGACCTGTAATTCCTGTGATGCCGTTTTCAGATATTGAAGAACCATTAGACGATATGGCGGAATCAAATTACGGACAGCAAGTAAGTTTGTTTGGGAAAGATGTTAAAACCTTAGCTCCATTAATTGATACGTTAGTCAACTTAGTCTGTCGTGTCAACTTAAACAGTTCGTGTCAACGTGGACCAGACGTATATCCGTTTACGGGACGTAAAGATTCTGCGGTAGCAACATTAAGCGTGCATGATGCGTTGCGTTCGTTTTCTATCAGAACCTTTGTAGCTTCTAAAGACAATGACTATAACAATGCTATTTTAAACGAATTATTACAGACAAGAGCTTCTAACTTTGTGAGTACGGATTATATTATTTGATGTTTGTGCGAGTTTTAAACTTGCACAAGCTAATTTTTGTTTATAATCCGTCATTCTGAGCTTGACTCAGAATCGCACAAGAAGTATTGCTAACGGTTATGGGAAGTTGAATCAAGTTCAGCTTGATGAATATTTTCAGTTACAACTTTAAAGCTATGGATTTTCTAAGAGGTCTAAAAAGCGAAGCGATCTAAAAGTGCGTCAGCACGGTCTAACAATCTAAGAGCAAAGCTGCTCTAAATTCGTGTATTCGTGGTAAAAAAACCTGTAAGTGTTGAGTATTTTTCAAAGAAAACTTTTAATATTATAGAAACAGATTGCCACGTCGTAAACTCCTCGCAAGGACGTTTCTAATACTTCTAAAATGTATAAACCGTTTGGTCTTATATGTTTGTGCGCGTTTAAAACTCGCCAAGCGTCTAAGCAATCTTTCCCTTAAACGGCGAATGCTCTTTAAAATCTTTAATCTTAATATTCTTGATAAAAGGTTTGATCAGCCAGTTTAGAAAAGGTCTTTTGTGACGACAGTAACAGGTTAAATCTTGTGGTTTGGCACCGAGTGTGCTTTTTATTTCGGAAGCAGTTCTGCCTAAGTTGATGCGTTTCGCTCCATGCAAAATTCCCAAACGAACATAATCGTTTAAAATTCTTGGGTAAATGGCGTAATTTTTATTCAACTCATAATTTAAACCAATAAAATGTGCATCCAAATTGTCTCCATTACGCATAGCAGATAAAAATCCGACGAGTGTATCTTCGAAAAAATAGCCTTTTACAATAAACTGATCGCCATAGGTTTTTTTGAGTAAAATATAGGTGTCCAAGTCCAGCACTTGCGCATTAAAATTGGCGTTGGCAATCGTGTTTTCATACAAAGCTTGCAATTCACTTTTGTAGTGATCAATTTCTTGATAGGTAAATTCTTTAACGGCGAGCGATTCACTTTTGCTATCGGCTTTGTTCGCTTTAACTCTGTATTTTGATTTGAGCGCGTCTTTATAATCGTCAAAAGAGGTCCATTCAGGATTAAGTGTGATGATCATATTGGGCTCCACTTTCATGGGAACATAGCCGTAATCTTTCAATTGATCGGTAAGTTGTAGCGACGTTTCTTTAAAATCTTTCACAAAAACACCATGTAATCTTTTAGTATCTTTCATCACGGTTTCCAACGCTGCTACCAATTCATGAAAAAGCGCGTTCATATCTTCATCTTTCTTGATAAACGTTCCGTATTCGCCACTCAAAAAAATATTTCCACAAAACATAATTTTAAGGGAACTGTTACAAAACAACCGATGAATGATCCTTTTAAGTCGCTCCGAAATTTTAATATTTTGTGTAATGGTTTCTATGGGAATAGTCACTACTTGCGTTGATGCAAAAGCAACCGCTTCATTTTGATCGTTCACAATAACACTATACCGAAACACAATATCGTCATTGGCAAGTTCGTACGCGCGTAAAAATTCGGGTGTATAATAAGTATTCGTACCACAACCTAATTGTTGCCAATATGTGGAAGGAATATCGTTGATGTTATCATAAAAAATGGGCGATGCATAACTCATCTACGTGCTTTCTTTGTATTAAGGGTAACCAAATAAACGCCGGCAAAAATTAAAACTGCAGCTACAATTTTGACCAAATCTAGCGAATCGCTCCCTACAATAACGGCAAAAATTCCTGCAATGACAGGCTGTAAGTATAAAAATGTGGTTACGGTTGAAGCTTTTAATTCGCGCAATGCTAACGGATTTAATAAATAGGTCGCAAAAGTAGCTCCAACAATTACAAATCCTGCTTCAAAAAATATGTATGGTGAAAAACTAGCCCAATCTACCGCACTCAATTGTGAATATCCAAATGGCAATACCAAAATGGTTCCAAACAAAAACAACCATTTAATAAAGGTCATCGGATGGTATTTGTAGGTGAGTTTTTTAATGATAATAATGTAAATACTATAAGAAACCGCGTTGATAAATACGAGTAAGTTTCCAAGCGGAATATTGGTAGAATCTGCCGTAGCTTTTCCGTACATGCTCAACACAACAGCTCCCGAAAGCCCTAAGACAATTCCAATGATTTTGGTGGGAATTACTTTTTCTTTTAGAAAGATGGCAGAGAGAATCAACACAATAATTGGCACGACCACCATAATGACGGAAGCGTGAATCGGCGTGGTATATTCAAAACCTTTGAAAAAGCACAACATATTGATGGCAATTCCGAAAACGGCTCCTAAAAAAATAGTGAACACATCTTTGCGATCAATTTTTTCTTTCGGACCAAAAAAGCTAAACAGCCAAAACAACAATCCGGCACCAGCGACGCGCAATAAGATAAATCCGAACGGTTTTATATAGCCGCCTTTTATCACATCGGAAGCAAAGGTAAATGTGACTCCATAAAAAACTTGCACCATAAAGGCAGCAACAAAGGCAAACGCTTTTTTAGATAGCATCAGGAAAGTGCTTCTTTAGCTGCAGCAACCGTTTTGGCAGTATTTCCAATAAAAATTTGATCATTGACCAAAATGACAGGACGTTTTAAAAAAGTATAATGTTCTAAAATGTATGTTTTAAAATCTTCCTCCTTTAAGTTTTGATTTTTTAAATCTTTTTCTCGGTACAAGCGCGCACGTTTGCTAAACAATGCTTCATAACTTCCCGAAAGTGCTTGCATTTCTTCCAGTTGAGCTGCTGTCATCGCTTCTGTTTTGATATCTTGAAGCACAACATCGCTTGATGGTTGTAACTCTTTTAGAATGCGTTGGCAGGTATTGCAAGTGCTTAAGTGATATATTTTTTTCACAGGATGTAGATTTTAAAAAGAGGTTTGTATCAATAACTTTTGCAAAGAAAATTTATTTCTGATAAAAAAGAGTAATTTTAAACCGAATTCTATCATTGAAATTCAAAATACAGCTTTTAGCTACAATGATAAAGGCGTTTTTTTTATAAAAAAATCAAAGGAAACGCACGTGTGTATCTTTAACATACTTTTTAGAAAGTATCTACAGTTTACCACGACTCATATCACCTAAAAAAAATCTAATTGCTGTATATTTACCAGCTATTTAATGAAGAAATACATGGAAAGCCATAAAACGCTCACATATATAAAAAACGTATTGCAAAATATGCCTGCCAATTGGACGCGACTCACCACGCACCGATTGGATATTTACACCGAAAAACGCGCGAAAGTTGAATTTTTAGAACATTTTGAAAATTTATTTTTGGCGAATGATTTTTCTACACAAACACTCAATCAATTGCCTACAGCGTATGATTATATTCGCTTAGGTCATCCGTTGTCGTGTGTGTTGGAATGGACAATTGCAAAGTTGAACGATGTCAAACCGGAAAACAGTATTAGTTTTCAGTCGGATACGGTGCCAGTATTGGCAATTTTGAGAAAAAATGTATTAGCAAACGTTAAAACAAAGATTGTTTACACAGGCGAAATTCCCGCAGTGTTTCATTCTGACGTGTTGAGTCGTGTGTATGGATATCATTTTGAATTGCAAAAGGTGAAGAGTCTCCAAGATGTTTCAGCCTTTGACGGATGTACGGTGTATGTTTCCCAACAAGATGAATTGCACACGATTGATTTCGCGCAGCATATAGATTTTATCGTAAATATTCACACAAATTTAGGAAGTGTGCTTGTCGCGAATACGAATCAAGACGAAAGTTACATTTCTGAAATTCAGCATGTACGCAGGCGCGAAACGGTAGCGATGACGCCAGCCAACTGTTTGATCGCTCTAAAAGAAATTATAGGAGAAGCTTCTAACGAAAGTTTACACACGGTAGAAGCTGACAAAAAGGTAGTAACCGATTCGATTCGAGAAATTTCAAACGTAGCTACAAAAGCCTTGGTTGGCTCTAGCGGATTGTCTATTCAATATGCCATTATGATGGGATTGATTGATGATGCATTGGAAAACCATCCAGGAAAAGATATAAAATTCATCGTGCCTACCAATTGTTATGGAGGTACAAACGATCAAGCGAGACGAGTTGCGGCATGTATTGATAATGTTGCTGTGGTTGATTTATTGGTAGATGGCGATAATGATATGGTAAAAAGCCTTAACAAGGTTTTGGACGTAGTAGCACAGAAAGATGCCATTCCGTATATCATTGCAGAAATACCGACAAATCCGCGTGTGGAAGTTCCCGATTTGGAAGCTTTAAAAGCAACTTTAGATAAAAAACGAACAACAGCTTCAGGAGAAATTGCAGTACAGCCTGTATTTATTTTAGATCAAACTTTTTGCCCGAATGTTCACTTTTTAGGAGAAGGAGAAACATTGTCAACAGTTCGTTCCATTTCGTATTCGAGCGGATCAAAATTTCCAAGTGGCGGTTTGTGTACAGCCGGATACTGTATTGGTAATGAAAAAGCAGCGATCGTATTTGAAAAAATAGAGAAACACTTGCTACTTTGTGATAATGAAGCTACGCCATTGCAATATGAAATATTAGCACAGCAATTGCCTTCTATGACGCAAAGAATTGCAGAAGCGTATCAAAATACACGTGAATTTGTAACGTTTATTGAAGCAACATTGCCAAATGCAAAAATTAACTTTGTTTCTGAGGAATTGGCTACAGCAGGATTTACGCCATCGGTATTTTCATTAGATCTTCCGACAAAAGGCGACACCGAAGAAGAAAGAGAAACGTACAAACGAAAACTCAATCACAAACTCATCAGCTTGATGATTACGGAAATTCCGAATGAAAGTAAGTACTGTGTGAGTTACGGACAACTAAAAGGTTGTTATTGGACGATTCCTGCAACATCTACGCAAGGAACCACCAAAGAAGGTGATAAGGATTATATTGCTCGTGTAGCATTATCTCCAAACCTAGATTTGGAACGACATAAAGCAGTTTTTTCGGATTTTGTAAAGGAAATATAATTCTACTACAAAGAATGGCTAGCACAAGTCTAAGTTAGTCTAAAGTAAAGCGTGTCTAACTTTCTAAGTTGTCTTTTTCACCACGAATTCACGAATGGTTTTTGTTTCTCTTTTTGCTCTTTGATTGGCACGAATCGTTTGCGTTTCAAAGAACAATGAAGGTTCAAACAAAAATTAGAATAGTTTATGAACAAGTCTAACCTCTAAAAGCGAAGCGTTCTAATATCTAACAGCGATAGCGATCTAAGAAGTCTATTTCGCTTCCTCTAAAGTCACATAAAAATTAGGATTCAACTCCACGGTTGAAACTTCTTTCGACAGTTTTTTTGTTTGCCATTCGGTTGTTGGGGAAAGCCATTCTAGTTCGCTATTTAATGCTAATTGTACGTTCATGTCAAAATTATCAACTACATTTTCCCAGCGATACATAAATTGATTGCCTTCTCTTTTATAGCGCAATACAGGAATTTTTGTAGTACGTAAATACTGATCGAATACTTTTGATAAATTAATCCCTGATTTTTCACTAATATAGCCTTCAATCTGTTGTGTAGTTACTGTTTGATGGTAAAAATCTTTGTTCAAACCTCGCAAAATACTGCGCCATGTCGAATCATCTTGAATCAATTGACGAATGGTGTGCAACATGTTTGCACCTTTATAATACATATCACCAGAACCTTGGTGATTTACGTTATAAATTCCGATAATCGGTCGGTCGTTGGAAATGCTTCCGCGGGTTCCAATTACATATGCAGCACTTGCTTCTTTCCCATAAAAATAATCTAAAAAT
>CAZHSA010000081.1:0-12591 GCA_964535135.1 uncultured Kordia sp. | reverse complement strand
GCTTGGAAATTTGTAACGCTAAATCCTGCCAAGTTATTACATATTGATGACAAAGTAGGAAGTGTAAAAACTGGAAAACAAGCAGATTTAGTCTTGTGGACAGATCACCCAATGTCAATTTACGCGAAAGCGCAAACTACGATGATTGAAGGTGCTGTGTATTTTGACTTAGATCGTGATGCGCAATTGCGAAGAAACATTCAAAAAGAACGCAACGAGTTGATGAACATGATGCTGAAAGAGAAAAATAAAGGTATGAAAACACAACCGCCGAAGAAGAAAGAGAAAGCACACCATCATTGTGATACTGTTGAATTTTAAACCATAACTGACATGAAAAAATATATTTATACATACGTATTATGCGTAACTGTTTTGTTCGGAACGTTCGGTTATGCCCAACAAACGCCTGCAAAAGCACAATCGCAAGCCATCTCAATTGTAGGTGTAACTGCACATATTGGAAATGGTGAAGTCATTGAAAATGCTACTATTGTATTTGAAAATGGAAAAATTAGCAACATAGGAAATTCGCAAACAGCTACCAAAGGAAAAGTGATTGATGCCAAAGGAAAACATGTATATCCTGGCTTTATTTCACCAAATTCTACGCTTGGTTTAGTGGAAGTTGATGCAGTAAGAGCTACACGAGATCAGAATGAAACGGGAAGTTTCAATCCGCACATTCGTAGTTTGATTGCTTATAACACAGAATCAAAAGTAGTAGAAAGTTGTAGACCTAATGGAATTTTAGTGGCGCAAATCACACCGCGTGGCGGAAGCGTTTCTGGAACTTCTTCCATTGTACAATTAGACGCTTGGAATTGGGAAGACGCTGTCATTAAAGCAGACGACGGAATTCATATGAACTGGCCAAACAACTTTACTTTTGGTCGTTGGTGGTTAGGAGAACCTAGAGGTTTGCGTCCAAATAAAGACTATGCGAAACAAATACAGAAAATTCAAAATGTATTTAATGATGCTAAAAGTTACCTAAAAGGTGCTAGAAGTCCTAAAAACTTACCGTATGAAGCGATGGACGGATTAACAAAAGGAACACAAAAACTTTTTGTACATGTGAATACGGAAAAAGGAATTTTAGACGCGATTGATTTCGGAAAGAAAAACAACGTGAAAATTGTAATTGTTGGCGGGTATCAAGCACATAAAGTTGCAACAACCTTACGACAAAACAATATTCCTGTATTGTTACACAGAACGCATTCAGTGCCACAAATGGATGATGAAGACTACGATATGTCATACAAAAAAGCAAAAATATTAACGGATGCTGGCGTTTTAGTCGGATTGGAAAATAGTGGTCAAATGGAACGTATGAACACACGTAACTTACCTTTCTTGGCAGGAACAGTTGCTGCACACGGTTTAGACAAAGAAAAAGCATTACAATTAATTACATCTAACACGGCAAAAATTCTAGGTATTGATGCACGTTTAGGAACTTTGGAAGTTGGAAAAGATGCTACTTTATTTGTGAGCGAAGGTGATGCGTTAGACATGCGCGGAAACATTTTAACACATGCCTTTATAGAAGGACGTGAAATAAGTTTGGAAACACACCAAACAAAATTGTGGAAACGTTATTCTAAAAAATACAGTAAAAAGTAGTAACTTTATAAGACACATTGCTACACATAAAGAAAAAATAGAACAGTATGGAAACACTACGAAAAGTTGCTTTAGGAATTATGATGCTCGTAACACTACATGTTGCAGCACAGGAAACTGAAAATACAAAAAATAGCGAAGAATTTGCTGAGATAGAAGATTTTCAATTGCCTACATTCTCTGAATTATCCAACAGTATTGCTACAGAATATTCGGAAGTACTTGAGCGCTTGCCAGATTTTTCCATGCTTGGAAGTCAAATAAAAAAAGAGCTTCGACGCGGAATGTTAGACCAACATAGTGTTGCGGCTGCATTTCACAACTTGACATCTGAGCATTCTATTTTACCAAATATTACAACACAACGTTTTCAACTGCGCAACAGTTTAAACAATATTATGTTTAACGGATTTGATGTTTTTCAAGCGCATGCGATTAGAGGATTGCAAGTATTTGGAGGAAGATAAACACTAGTTTTTTACATACAAAAAAATCCTCTTCAAGTTGAAGAGGATTTTTTGTTTATCTAGTTTTCTTTTTCTTTTCAAAAAAGGAGTTCTATTATCCTTTAGGAACTATTACAGCATCTTCAGGTTTTTTATACATGTCATCTTTCATCATTTCGTTCGTTAAGCTTACATTGGTAAACGATACTGAACTTCGTGCTTCAGACACTTTTCCTTCTTCATTGGTTTTGTACCAAGTTATTACTTTTGGAAGCACCACTCCATTTACTTTTTGCCAGTCTTCGTAACGAATGTAGCTTATTTTGTTGCTTGGTTTTCCATTAAAATAGGTTACTGTATATCCTAACCATTCCATTTGATAGTTTTCTGGGTTGAAATAGATAAAGTAATTATCTTCTGGAGAATCACCTACGTTTTCACCATACGAAATTTTATACCCTGGATACAAGATTCCTTCATATTCTAAACTTTCAGTTTCACCATAGTTAATTCCGTCATCACCCAAAACAAAAGGCATCGCATAGAAATAAAAATAGAGATTATGATAAAAACGAGCGTTTCCGCGAAATGCTGTCGTATCTTTTTGTGCCAACCAAACATCGTTACCATCATATCCAATAGTGAATCCTTCGCCTTCTAAACGTGTTTTTCTAGAATGCAAGTCTGTGATGTGTTTCTCGGTCAATTTTGGTTTTACCATTTCATACACCAATGTTTGTGCTTTGTTCCAAGCGTCAATTCCGCCGTGAGCATCAAATACCTTTTGTAGCTTATTTGGATATATTTTTGGGATAACCTTCGTAGTTTCTTCTTTTTTACTTTTGGAAGTTTCTACCTTTTTCTCGGTATTGTTACAAGCGACTATTAAGAGCATTCCTAATAGTGCCATTGCAATTTTTTTCATTGTTAGGTATTTTAGTTGTTAGGTATGTCGAACTGCTTTTGGAATCATTACAGAATTAGTGGAATAGTTGTAAAAGTATACGTTCGTACTACTGCTAATTACTGTATTTTTTCAATAGCAACTGGTAACAATCGTTCTACAAATAACGCATACGCTACTTCAGAAGGATGCAAATTATCTTCTGCCACTAACGCTGTATTGATCAAGCCTTGACGGGTAATATCTGTAATATTCACAAAGGTGATTCCGTTGGCAGCGCAGTAACTTTCTGCAAAATTATTGTACTCATCTATTTCTTGTGAAGTCACGGAAGGATTCCCAAATGCTTGTCCAAAAGGAGTAAACGCATAATCTGGAATGGAAACGACAATGACATTATCGGCATCTCCTTTGGCAAAAGAGATTGCTTTTGTAACGAGTGCTGGAAATTCAGTTTCGTACAATGAAAAAGGACGTCCTTGAAACTGATTGTTAACACCTATTAATAAAGTAACCAAATCATAGTCATTGGGTACGTTTTCACTATCAATAGCATTCAAAAGACTCGTAGTTGTCCAACCTGTTTGTGCAATTACTTCTATACTAAAAGTATCAACGGCAGGAAATGTGGTCACGAGACTGTCCTTTAACTGTACAGGAAAACGACAGGATTCACACACGCTTTGCCCAATAGTATAACTATCGCCTAGTGATAAAATTTGATACGATTGTGGTTCAGCAGGCTCAACAGGCTCCTCATTTGCTTCAGTATTCACGGGAGTTGGTCTATCTGGCAGACCATCATCTGATGCGCAACTGAAGATACTAACCGATAGTAATACTACAAGAAATCTAATTTTCATATTCGTTTTCAACTTTTTATACAAAAATACGACTTAAAAAACTGACTACCATAAGATTGCACATACACTATTCTATAAAACTTAGAGGCTGTCTAAAAGCTTTGAAAACTGTCATTCTGAACTTGATACTTTTCAGGCAGTTTCTTCATGTTAATTGAACTCCTTACACCTAAATAAAAAACCCAATACGAACATACAATTCCTATTGGGCTGTTTTATGATTGTTATTTAAAATAGATTATTGTACGATAAACCTTTTCGTTAAAATTTTGCTATCAACAGTTTGAATTTTTAGAATGTAAAATCCAGCTGTAAAATCAGCGACATTGACACGTATTTCTTCTTGATCAAAATCTTGTGTTTGTTGACGAATTCGTTTTCCTTCTAAAGAATATATTGCTAAACTTTCTATTTGAAGATTCGTTTCTGAAGTTACGATCAATTCACTTCGTACAGGATTTGGATAGATTGTAATCGCATTCAAGCTTGTTTCTTCCACAGATAATGAACATGGAGCAAACTCTCCTGTAAAGGTAACACTATCAAAATAGTCACAAGAATTACTAGAATTGAAATCAGTAACGTTCAATGAATACGTTCCCGGAACAGTAACGATAACTGTTGGTGTATTAGAGTTTCCATTAGGTGTTGACCATTGATAACTAATACCAGGGCCTAAATCGGTTCCGATACTAAATGGTGTAAATAAAAGTCCCGTATTACTATCTACACACACAAAGCTATCTTCTGGCAAAGTAACAGCTGGCAAAGGATTTACTTGTAAACCAATCGCGACTACATTGGAATAGCAACCTGTAATGACATTCTGTGTTCTAGTATATAATGTTTGCGGATTAAACGAATTGATATAGATGGATGACAATGTATTTGTTGTATTCATTGCATCAGCGGACGTTTCATAATAAAGTACCTCTACATTTGATTGTCCACCGATAATACTACTATTGAGTGTAGAAAGATCAAAAATACCTACATTTTGATTGGATGCATCTTCAGCACAAACTTCATATAAAGATGGCTGAGTTGCCGTTGGCACAGGATCTACCTGAAGTGCTAAAGAAGCAATATTATTTGCATTGAAACATCCTGTTGCGGTATTTTCAACACGAATGTATACCGTTTGCGGGTCTATAAAATTTTCATATCCATTGACCAAAGCTGAAGTGTTGTTGATAGCATCTGCAACAGTTGAATGATAAGTTACGGTAAAATCATTGATATTTTGTGGCGCTTGTACTAAATTCAACGCAGCAGTTACTTCATCCCAATTAAATTGTCCTATATTATCGTTGTCAAGTTCACAAAAAACATAACTATACATAGAACTTGTTAATACAGGTAACGAATTTATGACTACAGGCAATTCGACTACGGCATAACAAGGTTCATTATTGCTATCAATACTAAAATCACTTTCTACCCGAACGTATATAATTACTTCATTATCCGAATTTGCATTTACTGTATCTACTGTATGCTGGGTTGGATCAGCAATAAAATTTTGCCCTAATTCAGCATCTGTTTGAGAAAAGTGATAACTGGCAGTAATTCCTACCTCACCATTTAATATTTCGTTCTCTCTAAGAGTGATATCTACAACGACAATACCATCTGTATCGTCATCACACACTTCAATAGGAGTTGGATTTTGATTTGGAGAAGGAGTTGGCAATACCCTAACATTAAACGTAACCGTATTTTCACAGCCAGATAAGGTTGCTGTAGCACGCACAAAAATTGTTTGTACGCCTAGTTGTACGTTTTGATACATTGTAGGGTTTGCAATTGGAACATTATTTGTCAAATCTTGAGGATTGGCATAATATTGAAGTGTAATTCCTGTTTGTCCGCCCAATATTTCAGCTTCTTTGCTCGTAAGATCAAAAGTTGCGATTTGATCAAAATCATCATCACAGACTTCTAAAGGTACTGCTTGCACTAAGCTAGGAGGAATATTTACTAGCAAATCAAAACTAGTGGTATCAAACATTCCATTAGAAATATCTTCCAAACGCGCAAATATAGTTTCTGGACTAGTGGTATTACAATACGAATTTGGATTTATAGCATTCACGCCAAAATCTGCATCTGACTGTGTTAGGTGATAACTAAGTATATAATCTACTGGATTTTGACTTCCCAGTATTTGTGAATTTTGTATTGTTAGATTAAAACAAAAAATTCCATCTGTATTATCGTCACAGACTTCTAAATTTGATGGTTGATTGGCAACTTGTGCATTTGCAATAAACATACATAGTATGCTAAAAAGGAGTAATGTTTTTTTCATAAAAGGTTCGGTTTAAAATCTGTCAAATCTACTGTAAATATTCTCTTTACAAAAAGAAAGTCACCTACAATTGTCGAATTCTCGGTATATCTTCTTAAATTTTAATGGGAATGATAAATTTAACAAATCACACTTTTCATCGTATGATTTGCCATTATTTATACGATGGCTTTGTTATATTTGCAACATGTACAAACAAATTTCTAGCACACAAAATGCACTCGTAAAATATATTTTGCAACTTCAAGAAAAATCGCGAAGTCGCAAAAAAGAAGGTAAATTTGTGTTGGAAGGTTTCCGTGAATTAACGCTAGCGTTGGAAGGAAACTATACGGTGGACACCTTATTGTTTTATCCAGAGATTTGTTCCCACGAAAGTGTACAAACCATCTTAAAAAACACGACAAATTCTCCTAAATGTATTGAAATTTCTAAGGAAGTGTTTCAAAAATTAGCCTATCGCAGTAGTACAGAAGGCGTTTTGGCAATTATGAAAACGAAAGTGCATTCGCTTGAAAGCATTACTTTTCACAACAAAAAACCATTAATTTTAGTCGCGGAAGCTCCTGAAAAACCTGGAAATATTGGCGCGTTATTAAGAACTGCCGATGCCGCTAACGTGGATGCTGTGTTGATTGCCAATCCTAAAACTGACTTATATAATCCAAATATTGTACGATCAAGTGTGGGCTGTGTGTTTACGACACAAATTGCTACCGGAAGTACCTCTGAAATCATCGCGTTTTTGCAAAAGGAACACATTGCTATGTATTGTGCGGCATTGACAGCTTCTGAACACTATCACATCCAAGATTTTCAAAAAGGAACTGCCATTGTCGTAGGTACGGAAGCTACAGGCTTGAGTGACGAATGGTTGCAAAATGCTACTCAAAACATTATCATTCCGATGCAGGGAAAAATTGATTCCATGAATGTTTCTGTCGCTGCCGCTATCTTAATTTTTGAAGCCAAGCGACAGCGTGATTTCTATTAAAAGATGAATCAAAAGAAGGACTACTATTCAATAGCAAATATTCACCACCAAAGATAAAGGGCAAAGTCAGATTCAACTTTCTCTTTTAAATTCATAAAACATACTTGTTTGTTACATTTCTTTATACTATTTTTAATTATCTATGACGGAAATTGAGATTGAAAAAGAAAATGCTGCCATTGCCAAACAGTACAAAGAACTGTTGCGCATTAGTTATCAAGAGCTTAGTTCGGAAGATAAAAAAATCATCCGTAAAGCCTTTGATGTTGCCGTAGATGCGCATAAAGATCAACGAAGAAAAAGTGGTGAAGCGTATATTTTCCATCCGATTGCAGTGGCTAAAATTGTAGCCTCTGAAATTGGTATGGACGCTACCTCTATTGCTTCTGCCCTATTACATGATGTCGTTGAAGATACCGATTACACACTGGAAGATATTGAACAAGAATTTGGTGTAGCTGTCGCTAGAATCGTCGACGGACTCACAAAAATTTCGCATCTTAAAAAAGACAAAGATGTGTCGCTACAGGCAGAAAACTTCCGTAAAATGCTACTGACCATCAATGATGATGTGCGTGTAATCATTATTAAAATTGCCGATCGTTTGCACAATATGCAGACCATGGATTCTATGCCTGCGCACAAACAGGTAAAAATTGCTTCGGAAACCTTATATATTTACGCGCCGTTGGCACATCGTATTGGTTTGTATAATATTAAAACTGAATTGGAAGATTTAGGCTTAAAATATACAGAACCAGAAGTTTTTAAGGATATTGAAAATAAAATTGAAGAAAGTAAAGAACAACAACAAGAGTATATTGACAACTTCTCCTCTATCATTAAAAATTCGTTAGACAAAGAAGATTTTGAATACACCGTAAAAGGACGTTTTAAATCTATCTTTTCTATCCGTAGAAAAATGGTAAAACAAGGTGTCACTTTTGATGAAGTATATGACAAGTTTGCTATTCGAATTATTTATGATACAGAAAATTTAGACAATGAAAAGTTCATTGCTTGGAAAATATATTCGATTGTAACCGATCACTTTCGACCGAACCCTGTGCGTTTGCGCGATTGGATTTCTTCTCCAAAATCAACAGGATATGAAGCCTTACACATTACAGTAATGGGCCCTGGCGGACGTTGGGTAGAAGTGCAAATTCGTTCGCATCGTATGCATGAAATTGCTGAAAAAGGCTATGCTGCCCATTTTAAATACAAACAAGGTGAGCAAAAAGAACAAGGACTCGAACCTTGGTTGAATAAACTCCAAGAAGCACTCGAAAATCAAACTGCCAATGCGGTCGATTTTGTAGAAGAATTCAAGTTGAATTTATATGCAAAAGAAATTTTTGTGTTTACGCCTACGGGCGATTTAAAATCGCTGCCAAAAGGTGCCACACCACTCGATTTTGCCTTTAGCATTCACACGCAAGTGGGCTATCATACACGCGGTGCCAAAGTCAATGGAAAATTAGTACCACTAAGTCACGAACTAAAAAGTGGCGATCAAGTTGAAATCATTACGTCAGACAAATCGAAACCAAATGCCAATTGGTTGGATTACGCCACAACTTCCAGAGCGCGTTCTCGTATAAAATCTTCCTTAAGAGAAGAAAAGAAAGAAATTGCCGAAGAAGGAAAAGAAATATTACGTCGAAAGTTGAAACAGCTAAAAATTTCACTCGACGAAAAAGCCATCAACGAATTGGTGAGTCATTTTAAGTTAAAAACGAGTTTAGACTTATTTTATCGTGTTGGAATTGGAACGATCGACAATCAGAAGTTGAAGGAATTTGCAGCACAACGCAGCAATAGTATTTTTAAGTTTTTCAAGAATAAAATTCGACGCGGTCCTACAGCGCCAAGCGAAGAAATCAACCAGCCAGAAGTATCCAATCGCTATGATGTATTGGTGTTTGGAAAAGAGGAAGAAAAGCTCAATTATAAATTAGCAAATTGTTGCAACCCAATTCCGGGCGATCCTGTTTTTGGATTTGTCACGGTGAATGAAGGCATTAAAGTACATAAAAAAGATTGTCCGAACGCAGTGAGTTTACAGGCAAACTATGCCTACAGAATCATGAATGCAAAGTGGATTGATTCTTCACAGGAAGAATTTACCGCCTTGCTCGAATTTACAGGAATTGACAATATGGGATTGGTGAATGAAGTAACGAAAATCATTTCCAACAACATGCACGTAAATATTAGAAACATCAGTTTTGATACCAATGATGGTATTTTTACGGGAAGAATCATGGTGATCGTTAAAAACAACACCATTTTAAAACGCTTGATTACGAATCTGAAAAAGATTAACGGAATTGAAAAAGTAACGCGGGCGTAGTTTTTCTTCTTAGATACACTCTCATAAAAAGTTTCACTGAGAGTTGCTATTTTTTACGCCAAAATTCCCACCATTTTTTATCACGCTGTTTTGCGGTTTTAGGTGTTGAAGTCTTTGGTAATGACGGTTGTTGTACCTTTTCAGATGTTTGCTGTTTTTGTGCGCTTTTCGCATGTATCGCTGCCCTTCTTAATCTATCTTTCGTGCCAGCAATTGTACTATCTATATCTGTTTTCATTTCTTCAGGAATTAGAGATTTAAAATCTTCTAAATATTGCAAAGAAAATTGATTGACATTTATTTGCAACCACTTCAGGTTTGGCTTTTTGGTGAGTATCGATTCAGGCATCACGGTGAGTTCATTAAATCGTAGATCAAGTTGTTCAAGAAGTTGGAGCTGAGATATAGTTTCGGGAATACTTGTCAATTGATTGGTGGCTAACTGCAATGTTTTCAAACTTTTTAAGTTGACTATATTTTCAGGGAAATTTGCAAAAGAATTATAATTTAAGAAAAGTTTTTCAAGCGTAGTCAATTCCAAAATAGAGCTAGGCAATTGATCCAGTTTATTTGAACTCAGGTCTAAATGTTGTAATTTGGGTAACTCTCCAATTTTTTCTGTTACTAGCTGTAATTTATTCCTATTCAAACTCAGATGTGTTAGATTTTTCAGCATTCGTATTTGCTTTGGAATCCGCTCTAACTCATTACTAGAAATTATCAATTTCTCCAATGTTGTGAGTTTGTATATCTGTATTGGAATAGCAACTAAATTATTAAATGAAAATGAAAGTGATGTCAGATTTTTTAAAAGCTGTATGGAACTAGGAACAGTTTCAATTTCATTTCCATAGAAGGAAAGTTTTTTAATTTCATTGAGTACAACTACTTTTTCTTTTATACTTAAATCCACAGGCGTATTTCGGTAGCCATAAATCATTTTTTGCGCTACCAACCAATCAAAAATTTCTTCGTTCTCTTCAGGCTTTTCTACTTGAATTGTTGCACTTAATTTAGCGAGCCGTTTTTTCCGTTCCTCCAAGGATTCTAATCCGTGAAAATCTACAAATTCATTCGTTATTTCTTTTGCGTCTTCGGGATTCCAACTCACATAATCGCCAACATTCCAATCGCCAACTTCTAAAAGTTTTTCCTTATAAAATGCGGCACCAAAACCATGTTCTTCATCCCAAGTACAGCCACCTGTAAAGCCAACACATGCCATGTCGTCCAATCCAGCATCATTGATATTTATTTTCCCAATTCCGAAAAAATTAATTAACTCATACATATCATCTACAGAAGGGAAACCATGTTTATTTGTTGAAGTGAATGTTTGCCCTCTGAAACCCTTGCTCTGGTAGCTCGTTTCGGTGTATGGACCGTAAAATTCCATGAAATATTCTTCATGTTTTTTTAGATACTTCAACACATTCTCCAGCATCTGATCCGCATTCTCTAAAAGAAATTTGCTAGCTGCAAGTTGGGTTTCACTAGGTTCAGTTTCTTCATCAGTAAAAGAAAAGTTGACCTCAATCAACTGATCTTTTTCAGTTTTTTGTAAATACGGTGTAAGATTAGGGAATAGCTTATCAAATTTAATATAATAACCTAGTTCTTCGCTTTCAGTTATTTCTAATTCAGGGTGCATGGAGATTCCATATTTCTATTTCAGTTTACAAATTGATTAGAAAGTTAACAAATAATTCCATAAAAGCTCAAAAAGCTGTCATACATAACATATGCAATGTAGACAGCTTTTTATTTTAATAATACCAATTCTACTTTAATGACTACACTGATCTGTATTGCAATTTTCTTTTATGCGTGTTGTCGTCGGACATTGCATACTGCATTTACATGTAGCAATAAGTGTACATGCATCACCTTTGGTATTCAATGGTTGCGGATCAGAACCAACCGGAACTGGATCCGTTCCTCCTTGAATTTTGGAAATATCCAAATGAGAAATCACTTTTTTACCTAATCGTAATTTCGTTTTAAATTCCTTTTTTTTCATATTCGTTATTTTTAAATAAATGTTTCAATTATTTTAGCAATTAAAGTCGCATGCAGTACGTACACAACTTGGCGGATTGGTTCCACAATCATGCGATAAAGGACATCCTTCTCTAGTCTCTACAGGACAAATCTCTGGTTTGGTGAAATGTTCGATCGTAATTTTAATCGTATTGATAATCACATACGTAGCGGCTTGTACAATACTATCGGTTCCGCCTCGGAGACTTTCAGTTTGTAATTTAGAAATGATGTTTTTGCCTAGATGCAGACGTGAATTGAATTCCTTTTTTTTCATAAGATGGTTGTTTTTTAGGTTTGTTAATCGTTTGATTTTGCATTCATCATAACAATCAGATTGTCTTCTTTTAGAAAAATGCGTGTTCTATAAATTGGTAAGTATCTTTAGACGAGGAAGTATAAAAAGGCACGCTGTATTTTCAGTTCGTATCATACGGCAAAGAATACTTCGTTTACATCAAAAAAGACACAAACAACACTACCGTTTTATATGCAATTTAGGAGAGTTCACATTTCTGATAATCAGAAACATACTTACTAAAAGTACATTTTTTTAAAAGAAAAAGCAAACAAAACTAGATGAGAAGCCAAGAAATTGGTCGTTCTTTACAGACGTATTAAAATTCCCAAGACGAATATGCACCAAAATTTGAAAAATAAGTGTAAATTTGTCTTTTAATCTTCAGCCAAGATGCAACAAAACATGGAGGAAAATAATCAGGAAATTGTCAAAAACGTTTTTACGAAGTTTTTAGAAGATAATGGACACCGAAAAACACCTGAACGCTTTGCGATTTTACAAGAAATCTACGACAGCGAAGAACACTTCGACATAGAGTCACTTTACATCAAAATGAAAAATAAAAATTACCGTGTAAGTAGAGCAACACTTTACAACACGATAGAACTTTTATTGGACAGCAATTTGGTGCGTAAGCATCAGTTTGGACAAAACCAAGCACATTACGAAAAATCATATTTTGACAAGCAACATGATCACGTAATCCTAACAGATTCTGGTGAAGTGATGGAATTTTGCGATCCAAGA
>CAZHSA010000080.1:0-12605 GCA_964535135.1 uncultured Kordia sp. | reverse complement strand
AAAAAAGCAGCTGAAGCTTTCATGTTAATTAGAAGTATAAATTAAATTAAAAAATTATGGAGTTTATAACTGATGTTAAATTAAGAACAAATGATCCTGTAGAAGCTGCAAAAGCAGTAAAGGAAGTTTTAAAAAACAACAAGGTTGTGAAAGTTGTCCCTGAATGGTATTTAGGTGACCTTCGTGCATTTTATGAAGTACTTACGGATGAAATAGGAATTCCTATCAATATTGGGGAAGACTTTAAGAATGAAGGTGCACAAACACACGAAAAATGGTTAGAAATCCGTTACGACGCAGACATTCCAGATCTTTCAGCTTACAGACATAGTAAAAATGCTCAACCGTTACACACGGACGAATCCTATATCAAAGATCCTGCGGATATCATGTTATTCTACAGCATCAACAAAGCCATAAAAGGAGGAGCAACAACCTTCATTGATGGGCCAGTATTGTTAGAATACATGGAAGAAAATGCACCAGAATTGCTAGAAAAGTTGAAGAAAACGCCAGTTCGTTACAAAAAAGCGAATGAAGAGCGCACAGAAAAAATCATCGACATTAAAGAAGATGGACAAATTCACTTCAACTTTAACTACTACTGTGTCGACAAAGATGAAACAGAAGAAAACAAAGCATTAAACAAAGAGTTTTTCGACTTTTTACAAAACTATGTGGCACACTCACACATGATTGAGCAAGTAACACTAAACCCAGGAGAAGCCGTATTATGGTGGGATGAATTGGTATTGCACGGACGAACTTCGTATGATGTAAAAAAGACAAACGACCGTTTTATATGGAAAACAGGATTTAAGTGGAAGGAATAAAACAAACACTAAACCTGAGCAAGCTTGCGCTTGGTACCATGCGTTTTCATGATAAGGAACTTACCGTTAATCAGGTAGTTGATATTATCAATGAAGGACACGAAATAGGAATCAATACACACCATTCTTCTTTTGAATATAGCTCGTATGAACTCTACACAAAAGCATTGGAAAAATCTGGAAAACGAAAAGAAACCAAACACATTGTAAAGTTATCGTCTCCACATTTTAAAGATGATGCTTTCTCTGCCAACATCCTAGAAGAACGTGTAGACAACCAACTAAAAGCATTGCAAACAGATTGTATTGACGTACTGCAATGGTTAGTTCGGTCACAACCTATAAATGATGCAGATCGGTTGCAAACATTGGAAACGCAGCAAGAAGAAATTGCAAGCAGTATAGATGCGCTAAAAAAGAAAGGCAAAATAAAAACATGTTTTAGCTTTCCGTACTCTGTAAACTTTGCCAAAAAAGTGCTAGAATTTGAGCAAGTTGAAGGATTGGTTACGTACTTAAACAAAGCAGAATTAGACTATCAAGAATTTGCGAATACAGTTCCGTTTATTGCCATACGACCTTTATTTGCTGGGAAACTCATTGAAAAATCAACAGATATTGATGCGGAAATCATCAGTAGTTTGCAATTTGTAGAAAACCATACAACACTCCTATCAACCATTGTAGGAATCAACAGTACAAAACAACTCCAAACATATAAAAAGTATCTAAAATAGCGCTGTGTTTTCATGGCGCTTTGCTTTTTCAAACAAATCATAACAACAACACTCAAAAAGACGGGTAATGGTCGGAAAACGTATTTTTGATATCCTACTTTCGTTCACATTACTAGTCATACTATTAGTGCCTATATGTATATTGTGGTTTATCACAAGTATCGTCATAGGTTCCAACGGTATATTTTTACAAACACGAATCGGTCAACATGGAAAATCGTTTACTATGTACAAATACAAAACGCTCTTTGCTGATGGGAGAAAAATATCAAAATGGGGCGCTTTTTTACGAAAAACAAAACTGGACGAACTCCCACAATTGCTCAATATTTTAATAGGTGAAATGAGTTTTGTAGGCCCAAGGCCAGATTTACCTGGGTATTACGATTTGCTCGAAGGAGAACACAGAAACATACTAAAACTAAAACCAGGAATCACTTCTGAAGCAGCATTAAAATATATCAATGAAGAACAACTATTAGCTTCCAAAGAAAACCCAAAACAATACAACGACACCATAATTTATCCAGACAAAATTAAAATGAATCTGGAGTACTATCACACTAGAAGTTTTTTAGTAGATTTGAAAATACTATTAAAAACGATGCAAAAATTAGTTTAATTGCTGAAAATCAACACAAAACAGCGATAAAAATTAAAGAAAAATGAGTAATATTTGTCTATTTGGCGCAAGCGGACACGGAAAAGTGGTTAAAGATGTAGCAACAAGCACCAACACAGTGGTGGAAGCTTTCATTGACGATCAACCGAAAAGTGAATTCCTACTTGGAATTCCAGTTGTGACGTCTGCAAAAATGGCAACATACGCAGAAAATGCATTTCTAATCAGTATCGGAAACAACAGAATTCGAAAAGTCATCAGTCAAAAAATAAAAAACGACTTTACGAGACTCATTCACAAAACAGCGACCATTGCTGACAGTGTCAAAATAGGAGAAGGAACCGTGGTGATGAATGGAACCAACATCAATGCAGATGCCAACATCGGAAAACATGTCATCATCAATACCGCAGCCGTCATAGAACACGATTGCTATATTGGTGACTTTGCACACATTTCTCCAAATGCCACCATTACAGGAAATGTTACTATTGGTGAAGGAACACATGTTGGCGCAGGCGCGATTGTAATTCCAAACATAAAAATTGGCAAATGGGCAACCATTGGCGCAGGAGCAGTTATCATAAACGATGTTCCTGATGATGCTGTAGTTGTCGGAAACCCAGGAAAAATAAAAAAGTACAACAACGAATAACTATGAATTCAAGAATTTGGCTTTCATCTCCGCACATGGGCGGAAACGAATTAAAATACATTCACGAAGCATTTGATACCAATTGGATCGCTCCATTAGGACCAAATGTTACAGGTTTTGAAGACGATTTAAAGCAGTTTTTAAACACACAAAAAGAAGTGGGCGCGTTGGCGTCAGGAACGGCTGCCATTCACTTAGGACTTATTTTAGCAGGCGTTACTGCTGGCGATGAGGTTATTTGTCAAAGTATGACTTTTTCCGCTTCCGCGAATCCAATCTTATATCAAGGAGCAACTCCTGTATTTATTGATAGCGAGTCAGCTACCTGGAATATGTGTCCCAATCATTTAGAAGCTGCCATTACGGACAGAATCGCCAAAGGAAAAAAGCCCAAAGCAATCATTCCAGTACATTTATACGGAATGCCGGCAAAAATGAACGAAATTGTAGCAATTGCGAACAAATACGACATTGCCATTATAGAAGATGCTGCCGAATCGTTAGGTTCAACCTACAAAGGGAGAAACTGTGGAACTTTTGGTGAGTATGCTGCTTTATCGTTCAACGGAAACAAAATCATCACAACCTCTGGTGGTGGCGCTATAGTTTGCAACGATGCAGAAGCCAAAAAGAAAGCGATCTTCTTAGCAACACAGGCAAGAGACGATGCACCACACTATCAACACTCCGAAATTGGATACAATTACAGAATGAGTAACATTGTGGCAGGAATCGGTAGAGGACAAATGGAAGTAGTAGACAAGCACATTGCACTTCGCAGAAGCATGCAAGCTTTCTACAAAAACGTCTTCAAAGATGTTGCTGGAGTTACGGTATTTGAAGAACCAAACGACGATTATTTCTCAAACCACTGGTTAAGTTGCATCACTGTAGATGAAAAAACAGCAGGGTTTTCTCGTGAAGATTTACGACTTGCCTTATGGGAAGACAATATAGAATCGAGACCACTTTGGAAACCAATGCACTTGCAGCCAATATTTGAAAAATATCCGTATTACGGAACCAATATATGTGAAAACTTATTTGACTCAGGGCTCTGTTTACCGTCAGGATCAAACCTAACTATACAGGAAAAAGAGCGTATTGCACAAGTTATAGCCGCTTTTCTAGCATAGATACAAATAAATTAAGTAATTTGTGCTACTAAATAAAGAATCTGTTTTTTTGAGAACATGAAGGTATCGAATTCAAGGAACATAAAAGACGCAATAAAACAAGTTCTAAAATCAAGCAAAAAACGTATTGATTTTAAGAACATAGGATATTTACCTAGGTGGCTTATCTTATGTTTTGATATGTTCATTTGCTGCGTTGCAGTCATACTTACAGGAGTTATTGTTAATAATATCAATATTAGCGATCTCAATTTATCCTCGCAGCCAATTTTTGGCTTTACGCCGAGTGCAGGACTCATTCTAATCACAAACCTACTCTTCTTTATTTTCTTTAGAACGTATGCAGGACTCATTCGTCACTCTACGTTTATTGATGCGATCAAATTTTTCTTGGCATCACTAGCAACGTTAATTACACTGTTAGTTGTCAACTATTCGCATTTAATCTTTAGAGGAAACAACCTATTCTTAATACCAAAACTATTCATCTATTTTGCCATATCATTCTCGGCATTATTACTATTTAGAGTATTGGTAAAGCAGGTATTTGAAGCCTATTTTGATCATGCAGCCAAAGACGATCAAATCAGTGTAATGATTTACGGAATAGATTCCAACGCGATTGCCATTTCAAATGCACTCAAAGTAGAACGTCCAATACGATACAAACTCATTGGTTTTATTGATAAAAAAGGAAAAAACCAAAGTAAAGAAATCTTAGGATTACCAATTATTCACCTCAAAAGAAAACTAGCGGTAATTCTGCGTGCACATGGTGCAAATGCGATCATCTTAGCCGATAAATCTATCACGCAAGAAGAACGTATCAAAATTGTAGATGAGTGTTTAGAACACAACATAAAAGTATTTAGAGCGCCAATTGTTTCCGACATGGAAGACAAGGAAAATGTAAACTTGGCGCAACAAATTCAAAACGTACAAATTGAAGACTTGCTCGAAAGAGAACCTATTGTCTTAAATAATAAGCTTATCGCGAAAGAACTCTTTGACCGTAGAATCTTAGTCACAGGTGGCGCAGGTTCTATTGGTAGTGAAATTGCGCGACAAGTTGCCAATTACAATCCGCAAAAATTGATCATTGTCGATCAAGCGGAAACGCCATTGTATCAAATACAAATGGAAATCAGAGCTAACTTTCCTGAGTTAGACTTTGAAGCAGTCATTGCGGATGTTCGCGACAAAGAAAAACTAGAAAACATCTTTGATCTTTACAAACCACAAGTAGTCTATCACGCGGCAGCGTACAAACACGTGCCATTAATGGAAGACAATCCGTCACAAGCTATTTTTACCAATGTGATGGGAACTAAAAATGTGGCAGACACCGCTTTAAAATTTAAAACTGACAAATTTGTCTTAGTGTCTACGGACAAAGCCGTGAACCCAAGTAACGTAATGGGAGCTTCCAAACGAATTGCCGAAATATATGTGCAGGCAATGCAAGAAGCATTTCAAAATGACAATCGCTACGTGACCAATTATGTAACTACACGTTTTGGAAATGTATTAGGTTCCAATGGTTCGGTAGTTCCTTTATTCAAACGACAAATTGCAGAAGGCGGACCGTTAACCATTACGCATCCAGATATCATTCGATATTTTATGACCATTCCAGAAGCGTGTCAGCTCGTACTCGAAGCAGGAGCCATGGGGAATGGTGGCGAAATCTACATATTTGATATGGGAGAAGCTGTAAAAATCATTGACTTAGCGAAGAAAATCATCAAACTTGCAGGTTTTGTACCGAACAAAGACATTGAGATCAAAATCATCGGATTGCGTCCAGGTGAAAAACTATACGAAGAATTACTAAACGACAAATCCACCACATTGCCAACGTACAATGAAAAAATCATGATTGCACGTGCGGAAATGTATGATTATGAAGACATAAATAAAAACATTGCCGAACTCATAAATTCAGCTTCATCATACCACAAAGTAGAAGTTGTAAAACGAATGAAAGCATTGGTTCCTGAATATAAAAGTATGAACTCTTCCTATGAAGAATTAGACAAGAAAGAGTTGCCACCTAAAAAAGATACCAAAACCGTCGATTTGAGAGGCAAAAAAGTATCTTAAAAAGGAACAAACATAGTAAAGAACACTAGAAGTACATTCATCCCAAAAACATCATGAATGTACTTTTAACCATTAAAAAGAAAAAATAGCGCATGAAAATAACTGTTGTTGGAACAGGATATGTAGGACTAGTCACAGGAACGTGTTTAGCGGAAACAGGAAATGATGTACTTTGTGTTGATATTGATGAAAACAAAGTAGCAAGAATGCAAAATGGTGAAGTTCCTATCTACGAACCTCACTTAGATATACTTTTTGAAAGAAACATAAACGCTGGACGTTTAAAATTTACAACCTCACTAGAAGAAGGACTCACACACGGACAAATCATATTTTTAGCATTGCCTACGCCAGAAGATGAAGATGGTTCTGCCGATTTATCGTATGTATTAGGTGTGGCGGAAAATATTGGAAAACTAATGACAGATTATAAAGTCATTGTGGACAAAAGTACCGTGCCCGTAGGAACCGCCGAAAAAGTGACACAAGTAGTCGCAAAACATGCTACGGTTGATTTTGATGTTGTTTCAAATCCTGAATTTTTGAGAGAAGGTTTTGCGGTAGACGATTTTATGAAGCCAGAACGTATCGTAATTGGTGCTAGCTCAGAACGCGCTACCCAATTAATGGAACGTTTGTACAAACCTTTTGTACGTTCAGGAAATCCGATTCTCATTATGGATGAAAAATCGGCTGAGCTTACAAAATACGCCTCAAACTCTTTCCTAGCGGCGAAAATTACCTTTATGAATGAGATTGCTAACTTCTGTGAAAAAGTAGGCGCAGACGTAGACAAAGTTCGTATTGGAATGGGAACCGACTCACGTATTGGAAAACGTTTCCTATTTCCGGGAATCGGTTATGGCGGATCGTGTTTTCCAAAAGATGTAAAAGCCTTGCACAAATCAGCAAAAGACAATCACTACAACTTCCAAATATTAGACGCAGTTATCAACGTAAATAACAAGCAAAAAACGGCGTTAATTCCAAAAGTGGTGAATCACTTAGGCGAAGATTTATCTGGAAAAACCATTGCTATTTGGGGATTGGCATTTAAGCCAGAAACAGACGATATTAGAGAAGCACCATCATTATATATTATTGATGAATTGCTTTCGCGAGGCGCCAAACTCAAAGCATTTGATCCAGAAGCGATGGAAAATGTACAAAAAAGATTGGGTGACAAGCTTGAATATGCAGACAGTATGTACGGCGCTATTGAAAATACGGATGCGTTGATCATTTGTACAGAATGGAGCATCTTTAGAACACCAAATTTCAACAAACTAAGAGAACATCTAAATCAACCGATCATTTTTGACGGTAGAAACTTATATGACATTGCCGAAATGGAAAGAGAAGGATTTACGTATTTTTCTATTGGACGCAAAAACGTTTTATAAAACCCTAAACCAACCAATGCTATGCAACGAATTCTAATTACAGGAGCCGCAGGATTCTTAGGTTCACACTTATGTGATCGCTTTATTGATGAAGGCTATCATGTCATTGGGATGGATAACCTTATTACAGGCGATATTCGTAACATTGAGCATTTATTCCACCTAGAACATTTTGAGTTTTACCATCACGATGTTACAAAATTTGTACACGTGCCTGGAAAACTAGACTATATTTTACATTTTGCGTCACCAGCAAGTCCGATAGATTATTTAAAAATTCCGATTCAAACCTTAAAAGTAGGTTCGCTCGGAACGCACAATTTATTAGGCTTGGCGAAAGAAAAAAGTGCACGCATTCTTATTGCATCTACGTCTGAAGTGTATGGCGATCCATTAGTACATCCGCAACATGAAGAATACTATGGAAACGTAAATACCATTGGACCGCGTGGAGTGTATGATGAAGCTAAACGTTTTCAAGAATCCATTACGATGGCATATCACCGTTTTCACGGATTGGAAACGCGTATTGTACGTATATTTAACACGTACGGTCCTCGTATGCGATTGAACGACGGACGTGTCATTCCTGCCTTTATTGGACAGGCCTTACGTGGCGAAGATTTAACCGTTTTTGGCGATGGAACACAAACGCGTTCTTTTTGTTACATTACCGATCAGGTAGAAGGAATTTTTAGATTGTTAAAGAGTGATTATGTAGAACCGGTTAACATTGGAAATCCGCACGAAATCACCATTGGCGAATTTGCTGAAGAAATCATCAAACTAACAGGAACTTCCCAAAAAGTAATTTACAAAGAATTACCTGTAGACGATCCGCTACAGCGAAAACCAGACATTCGAAAAGCCCAAGAAATTTTAGGTTGGGAACCTAAGGTAGATCGCGCCGAAGGCATGCGTCAAACCTACGAATACTTTAAATCACTACCAGAAAGCGAGTTGTTCAAAAAAGAACACAAAGATTTTTCAACCTATACAAGAATGTAGCCCATGCATGTAAAAGGAAGATATTCATGGCTCTTGCGACCATTTTTTGTGGTGTTCGACTTGTGCGTCATTAATATTCTTGTCTTCTTATTTTTTAACTTCAACGATCAAGATTTATACTTTTTTGACTCCAGTTTTTGGAACAATAAGCATTTACTTTTTATCATATATACGGTTATTTTTTGGCCGTTATCGGCGTTCTTTTTAAAATTTTACAATGTATATCGTTTTACGTCGGTTCCACAAATTTTATCCTTACTCATCAAGCAATTATTGGCGTATACGCTGATTATGTATGCGTTTATCGGAATTTTTAGAAGTATCAACGTTTCTGCTTTTGTGACCTTTAAATATTTAATGCTGAGTTTCGGAATTATCGGTTTGGGTAAAATAATTGGGTATTATGGTTTAAAGAAATACCGCGCCGTTTTAGATGGAAACATTCGTAGAGTTATTATCATTGGCTTTAGCGCAGGCGCGCAAGAATTAGAGCGTTTATTCCGAAACAACAAAGAACTTGGATACAAACTCTTAGGTATTTTTAGCGACAAGCAAAATGAATTGATCACAGGAAGCATTCAAGATAGTTTTGACTTCATAGAAAAAGAAACTGGGATTGATGAAATATACTGCGCCATTGATGAACTTTCAGAAAAACATGTGAATGATTATGTGAAATGCGCTAGTATCAACATGATTAACATTAAATTCATTCCAAACACAAAAAAGTTAATCACAAAGCGACTCAAAACGGATTATTACAATTATTTGCCTGTCTTGTCCATTCAAGAAGTAGCACTCAACAATAATTTAAACCGATTTATAAAACGTGCTTTCGACATTGCATTTTCATTAGTTATCGTTATTTTCTTGCTTTCATGGCTCATTCCACTTATGGCAATTTTAATAAAAATAGAATCTAGAGGTCCTGTATTTTACCGACATGTACGTAATGGACTTAATTATAAAGAATTTACCTGTTATAAATTTCGATCGCTTGCCCATAACAACGATGCTAACTACGAACATGTAAAAGAGCAGGATACTCGTGTGACGCGTGTGGGCCGATTTATTCGTAAAACCAGTATTGACGAATTGCCACAATTTTTCAATGTTCTTAAAGGCGACATGTCTGTTGTTGGGCCAAGACCGCACATGATTCCGTACACCAAAGAATACGCTAAAAAAATTGACAAATATAACTTTGTATTCCGCCACAGCGTAAAACCAGGTATTTCAGGCTTGGCACAAGTAAAAGGCTATCGAGGAGAAATTAAAAATGACGAAGACATCATTAACCGTATTAAATATGATATTTTTTATATTGAAAATTGGTCGTTGTTTTTAGACATTAAAATTATTGCCGAAACGATTCTTAATATTCTCAAAGGAGAAAAAAACGCTTACTAACCATGCGTCAACCTTTAGTTTCTGTCATTACACCCACGTACAATACCGAAGTATTTATTTCCGATACGATTGATTCGGTACGCGCGCAAAGTTATACCAATTGGGAACTTATTTTGGTAGACGACGCGTCGAGCGATAGAACAGTTAGCATTTTACACGAATATGCCGCCATTGACGATCGCATTAAAGTGCATGTGTTGGAAACCAATGCTGGCGCTGCCATTGCACGAAATACTGCCATTGAAAAAGCATCGGGAAGCTATATTGCATTTTTAGATGCAGACGATTTGTGGAAGCCTGAAAAGCTCGCCAAACAAATTACATTCATGCAAGAAAAAGACATTGCGGTGTGTTTTTCTAGCTACGAATTGATGAATGAAGAAGGAATTTCGCTCGAAAAAATGATCAAAGCATTGCCCAAAGTAGATTATAACAAAATGCTGAAAAGTAATTATATTGGCAACCTTACGGGAATTTACAATGCTGAGAAATTGGGAAAAGTATACATGCCAAACATTCGCAAACGCCAAGATTGGGCATTGTGGCTTAGCTTGGTCAAAAAAGTAGGTTTTGCCTATAGTTTGGAAGCGCCACTAGCAAGATATCGCGTGCGCGACAATTCTATTTCGTCTAATAAACTAAATTTATTAAAATACAATTATTCTATTTACAGAAAGGCACTTAAATTTGGGGCTTTCAAATCGACTTTATATTTAATTCGATTTTTAATAGAACATTTCTTTGTAAAACCACGACAAACCGTACAACTATGAACATTCTTGTGTTAGGATCAGGAGGAAGAGAACATACATTCACTTGGAAATTGGCGCAAAGTCCGCGCATTAACAAACTATTTGTAGCGCCTGGAAATGCGGGAACTGCTAGCATTGCTGAAAACGTAGCGATCAATGTGAACGATTTTGATGCGATTGGAAAATTCTCCATTGAAAACAACATCAACATGGTTGTGGTAGGTCCGGAAGATCCGCTTGTAAACGGAATTCACGATTATTTTTTAGCAGATGAAGCGTTGCAAGGAATTCACGTGATTGGTCCGCAACAAGAAGCTGCCGAATTGGAAGGAAGTAAGGAATTTGCCAAAAAGTTTATGATGCGTCATAACATTCCAACCGCGGCATATGAAAGTTTTACAAAAGATACGGTAGAAGCTGGTTGCGAATTTTTAACCACATTACAACCGCCGTATGTTTTAAAAGCAGACGGATTGGCTGCAGGAAAAGGTGTGTTGATCATTCAAGATTTGCAAGAAGCGCAAGATTCACTGCGTGAAATGCTCGTCGATGCAAAATTTGGCGATGCGAGTACGAAAGTTGTCATTGAAGAATTTTTAGACGGTATAGAGCTAAGTTGTTTTGTTGTGACAGATGGAAAAAACTATGTAACACTTCCCACGGCGAAAGATTACAAGCGCATTGGCGAAGGTGATACAGGATTAAATACAGGCGGAATGGGCGCCATATCACCAGTTCCGTTTGCAGATGCTGCTTTTATGGAAAAGATAGAAACGCGCATCATTAAACCAACGATTGACGGTTTTCAGAAAGATGAGTTGCCGTACAAAGGGTTTGTTTTTATCGGATTGATTAAAGTTGGGAATGATCCGTTTGTGATTGAGTACAATGTGCGTATGGGCGATCCGGAAACGGAAGTGGTAATTCCTCGCTTGTCAACTGATTTGGTGGACGTTTTAGAAGCTGTAGGAACGCAATCGTTGGATCAAATTGAGATCAAGATTAAAGAAGAAGCGGCCACAACAATTATGGTGGTTTCTGGCGGATATCCAGAAGCGTACGAAAAAGGAAAAGAAATTACAGGAATCGAAACCATTGAAGATTCAATCGTGTTTCACGCGGGAACTAAACTAGATAATGAAAAAGTAGTGACCAATGGCGGAAGAGTCATTGCAATTACTTCGCATGCGACGACCTATGAAGCGGCCATAAAAAAATCTTATCAAAATATAAACAAGTTACATTTTGATAAGATGTATTATAGAAAAGATATTGGCTTCGACTTATAAATAAGAGTGCGAAGTAACATCTTTGCGTTCTTCACCGCTATCGTTGAATTTCTTTAATTGCATTACCCAATATACCATGGCTGCTGCAGCAATCAACATAAAAATCCAGTTCAGTCCATTGGCTAGTGTCCAATTTTCTAATTCCATCGCACGTAATGCTTCAAATGGGAGAAATAATATTTCTTCAAACAAGTAAGCAATTCCTTCAAATAAACTTTTCATAGATAAATCCTATTATATTTACAGTACAAAAGTATAAAAACCAATAAATGATCACAAGTGTTTTTGGTAAATCAAAACCAATAAATTTTATTCTCTGCATAGGAATACTCCTTGCGTACTTTGTAATACACTTATTTTCAGAAGGTAAAGCCTTAAATTTGGATTCGCTAACGGTAGAGGTTTCGGTGCTATTATTATTGGTATTTGCACTTTTTGTGATTGATTTTATCGTAAAGAAGAACGATTTAACCCAACAAAACGACTTTACCTTACTTTTTGCAACCGTTTTTATCGGATTCTTTCCTTCTATTTTTGACAACATCCAAATCGTATACATATATATATTGATCCTTTTTGCCTTTCGGCGAATTATTACATTAGGATCATTGCGCAGTGTAAAACGAAAAATATTTGATGCTGCTTTTTTTATAGGGT
>CAZHSA010000079.1:0-12608 GCA_964535135.1 uncultured Kordia sp. | reverse complement strand
AAATATTTACAAACTGAACATTTCGTAAAGAAATCGGCTAAACTTTAGTTCATGTATTTCAGAAGCAAATAATTTAGATCGTAATTAGAAGTTTTATTATGAGAAAAACTTCCATGCTTTTTGAATTGCTTATCGTTTTTGTTGATGTAAATGTAAGTCGAAAATTCACCTAAAAACAAGAGAAGCTATTCACGATTTATAAATCTTTCACAAATTCTTATAAAAAATGAGTAACTTTAAAATGTTAAAAGTCTTACTTTTTAAACTACGCATATTTAGTCACACCAACCATCAATGATTTATACAAATAAACGTATCGAGATTCTTATGTTTTTAGCGGTCTTACAAGTTTTTAGCACTGTATTGATTGCTCAAAATAATGCCGAGAATACAACGGTTGATACCCTCAAAAAAGAAGAAGTAACTCCTACAACTTTAGCAGTTGCATTACAAAAAGCCAAGCAAACGGAAAACATTTCCACCATTGCCGATGCGTATTTTAATTACTCGGATTTTTACTTAAAATCACATGATGAAAAAGCAAAAAAGTATGGTGATAGCATTATCTTAATCACAAAAGATTTAGAAAATAATGAAAAATATCCTGCATTAGGATACAAACAAAAAGGAAGGTATTATTATCGAATCGGAGTCTATAAATTGGCATTGGATAACTTTACAACGGCATTGTCCAAAGCAAAAGAAAATACCTTGTTGTACGAAACGACAAATTTTAATATCGGATTGATCAAAAACACCATACAGCGTCGTGAAGAAGCCAAAAAAATCTTTAAACAATACGTTCATTTCTTAGAAACCAAGCAAAACAAACTGCCTGCTCAAAACTACAATCGTGCACTATTTGCGCTTGCACATACCTTAAGTTATACGGGCGAATTGGACGCTGCTGTCGAGTATATTACTAAAGGTATGGAAAATAGTATTGCAACAAATGATACTACGAGCTATAACTATTTTGTGTTAAACTCCGGAATTAACTCGTACTTTAAAAAAGAGTACAAAGCTTCTAATGATAGTCTGCTCAGGGCAGAAGCATTATTTGTGAATGATAAAAGTAAACGAACTTCGCTCGCATATACCTATTTATATCTTGGAAAAAATAATGTGGCGGTGAATAAAAGTGGCATCAAGCATTTTGCGCGTGTTGATTCTATCTTAGAAATTACAAAAGAAGACGTAACCTTAGAACTCCTAGAAGCGTATGATCATCTAAAAAAGCATTACGAATCTAAAGGGAATCCGAAAAAACATTTGTATTACGCAGAACAAGAAATAAAATTCAGAAACATATATCTAACAGAATATCAAGATTTAGTCAAAAACATTGTGACAAATTATGATAACAAGATTCTTGAAAAAGAAAGAGACAAAATCATCAATGAAATCAAAGGGAAAGACAATATTATCATTATTATCCTGTTATCATTATTACTAGTTTTTGGCGGTGCAATGTATTATTTCTTCCGAAAACAAGTCATACACAAAAAGCGTTTTCATAAACTTTTAGCTGAGCAAGAACAGAAAAAAGAGCGCAAAGAAAAAGCGGTAAAAAAAGCCTCAGCTTCTGTTGAGAACACGATAAAAGAATTGCCGGAAGACTTGGTAAATGATATTTTAGAAAAGCTCACAAAGTTTGAAGCAACTGATAAATTTGTAAAGAAAAAATATACGCTTCCGCAACTGGCAAAAGAACTCAATACCAACGGAACGTACTTGTCAAAAGTAATCAACGAAGTAAAACAAGTAAACTTTGCCAACTACTTGAATCAACTCAGAATTGAGTATGCTGTAGCACGAATTACGAGCGATACACGCTTTAGAGAATACACTATAAAAGCCATTGCTGAAGAGTGCGGATTTAAGACGCAACAGTCGTTTTCGGCAGCTTTTTATAAGAAAACAGGCATAAAACCGTCGTTTTTTATACGACAATTGAAAAATAAAATTAAAAATTCAAATAACTGATAATCAGTATTTTAACTTAAAATTGTTCATTTAAAATTTATAAATATGGTGTAATTTCATTTGCTTTATAGGTCATTAAGGTTTTACATTTGAGTATAACATTAAAACACGAAAGCATGAGGAACCAAACCAAATCCCTAAACAAATTGCTATTATCAAAGGAAAAAATAGCGACCATAAATGAACAACAAATGATTTTTGGTGGCGGTCGTAAAAAACGCGGCACCAACTCCAAAACAGGAGATACCAAACAACAAGCACAACAGCAACTTGTTGGACATTTTCAGCCTGTGTATGTACTGGTGTAAGATCATTTTAGAGTGCTAAAAGTGTACAAATCCTTTACCAAGATTTGTACACTTATCAATTTTCTAATGTTATGACAAAAAAATTGCTAGGTATTATTTGTATCATTCTTGTGAGCTGTACAACAGCACCTTCGTTTCAACGAACGGTTCCAGCAAATATTCAAAACAATACGACAGAAACATATCATGGAAAAGAAATTAAAGATCCATTCCGACCGTTGGAAAACATGAAAGATTCCACGATTCTCGATTGGTACAAAAAAGAAGCACAATACGCACAAAACATCTTGCAAAATATCAGCGGACGCGAAAAGTTTCAAACAGAAACCAATGCTTCAAGCATTGCGATTTCAGAGCTGACATTTACCAACGATGATCATTATTACTATTTAAAGAAAACCATCAACGAAACCACCGCAAAACTGTATTCCAGACACAAAATTGATGGAAAAGAAACATTGGTATTCAATCCAGAAAGCTATAAAACGGAATCAAACAATACGTATTACATCAACTATTTCAATCCTAGTTGGGACAATAGCAAACTAGTGATCAGTCTATCTAAAAATGATCAAGAAATCTCAGAAATGATTATTCTCGACACAAAAACCAAAAAACTTCATCCACAAGTCATCCAAAACGCATGGCCAGCAGCATTAGGCGGCGTACGTTGGCTGGCAGATGATAGCGGTTTTTTCTATGAATACATTCCAGAAACTGATCAAGATGCGGACGACTATTTAAAAAATGTTGAAACGGTTTTATACACGATCGGAAGCAATCCTCAACAGCGAAATGTATATTTTTCCAAAAAGAACAATCCTGAAATTCAGATGAATTCTGGCGATTTTCCAGAGGTGTTTTTGCAAAATCCAACAGACCAATATTTATTTAGTAATGTTTCTGGTGCAAGTGCCTATTATGAATATTACGTTACGGAATACGAAAATTTACGTGCTAAAAAAATAAATTGGAAACCACTATTCACACAAAAAGACAAAGTACCGTTTTTTTACGTGGTAAAAGATGAGGTGTATTTTATAACGGCGAACAATGCTTCCAACTTTAAAATATGCAAAACCTCGCTTCAAAACCCAAATGTAGAAAATCCAGAAATACTCGTGGCAGAAGATCCGCAAGCAACTATTTCTGACTTTGTCATTACCAAACAAGGCGTATTCTTTGTGAAAACGAAAAATGGTGTAGCTTCCAAACTCTATAAATTACAAGACGGAAACATTGAAGAAATTCCAATTCCAAAACCTGCAGGCGCAATCTATCTGCTATCAAAAGGTGTTGACTATGACGATTTATGGATTGAAATTAGCGGTTGGACGACCAGTGAAGTGCGTTACAAATACAATATAACGAACAACTCATTTACCGAAGAAAGCCTCTATCCAAATAAAAAAAGCAAAAATTACGATGATATCATTGTGGAAGAAGTAGAAGTTTCATCGCATGATGGTGAACTCATTCCGCTGTCCATTATCTATCATAAGGACCGACAAAAAGACGGCAACAATCCTGTATTAATGCGCGGTTATGGAACCTATGCATTTTCGTTGACGCCAGAAGTTGATCCGCTAATGATGCAATGGATAGACAAAGGCGGAATTTACGCAGTTACACATGTACGCGGCGGTGGCGAAAAAGGCGATACGTGGCACAAAGCAGGATTCAAAAAGACGAAACCAAATACGTGGAAAGATTTTATAGCATGTACTGAATATTTAATTGCTGAAAACTATACAAATTCTGAAAAAATTGCAGCGTGGAGTTCCAGTGCGGGCGGAATTCTCATTGGACGCGCCATCACCGAACGTCCCGATTTATATGCTGCAGCCATCGTACGCGTTGGAAAACTAAACACCTTGCGTTCTGAAAATACGCCCAACGGATTGAATGGCATCAAAGAATATGGAACGGTAAAAGATCCGAACGAATTTGAATATTTGTTGGAAATGGATGCGTATCATCACATAAAAAAAGGTGAAAAATATCCAGCGTTATTACTAACGGCAGGAATGAACGATACACGAGTTCCTGCGTGGCAACCTGGAAAATTTGCCGCAAAAATGATACAAGCAAACACTGCGAATTCGCCCATAATATTTAATGTCGATTTTAAAAGCGGTCATGGTTTTGATGCAAGTTCGGAAAAGCGAAGTACGGAATTGCAAGACATGTTGTCCTTTGCATTTTGGCAAACAGGACACAAAGATTTTACACTAAAAACACACACACTTACAAAATAAAGATGGCTGTTTTTATTTTTCAAAAATAAGAATACGCATATTTTTACTAACTCAATCCAATAGGAAGGTCAGCTGGAAACAGCTGACTTTTCGCTTTTCAAGACTTTTCAATGCTTCTCATTTTGTTTCTACATAGAATTATTTATCTTGAAGCCTACTAAAGTCTTCGAATAACAAACATGGAAATCAGTACTGTCTTTATCGTTCTCTTATTAGCTGTAGGCGCAGTACAAGGTGTGATTTATGGGAGTATCTTATTCAAATCGAACACACATAACAAAATTGCCAATCGAATTCTAGCGACGATTTTATGGTTACTTTCCTATCGTTTATTGGTCCAAATTCTCAGACTTTTCGGTTTGGGATATTACGACAGTTGGTATTATGTTATGATTGATCTCAGCTGGATTCACGGCGCGTTGTTATATTTCTATGTAAAAGCACAAACACAACCCAATTTTCGTATCAAAAAGTCCGATTGGATACACTTTTTACCAGTCATCTTACAGGTTGCAATTAGCATTTTTGTGCGTGTGCAAAACCTCTATTGGGACGGCACACGTGACAGTTTAACGTGGTTAGGGTATTACGGATATGCCTATTGGATGAACAAACCAACCATTTATATGGTGGCAAGTTTATTAATCATTTTTTATGCGTACAGATCGCAAAAATGCTTAAATGCTGTTGGAGAAAACTTTGAAATTCAAGAGACCAAACTCACGTGGATCAAACGAATCATCCGTTCGTATCTAATCTACTTTATGTTGGTTTTAAGTGTCTTACTGATAGATTTAATCGTGTTTTCGTCTTCCAACGAAGGTTCGTATTTCTACTTTACACGTTTTTACTACTATCCGTTTTTTGTGGGAATTGCCATTTTGACCTATTGGATAGGAATGGAAGGTTTCTCCAGAAGAAACGATCCAGAATTAACGCTCAAAAAAGTAATTCCGATAGAAACTTCTGAAAAACTCATAGAAATTTCCAAACGGCTTGAAGTGGCAATGCAAGAAGACAAACTCTATAAAGATCAAGAACTTTCTGTGCAAAGTCTGGGGAAACAATTAAACATAAAACCGTACCTAATTTCAAAAAGTTTGAGCGAAGTTTGCAACAAACGTTTCAATGATTATGTAAACGAATACAGAGTCAAAGAAGTTCAATCATTACTCGCAAACGAAGACAATTCAAAATACACGCTCTTAAGTTTGGCGATGGAAGCTGGTTTCAATTCCAAATCTTCGTTCAATCGCGCTATCAAAAAGCAACTAGGTATTTCTCCTAGCGAATTAAAACTTCAGAAATAAGGTTTCAATTCCACAATTGACGCTTCAATTTTCCATAAAAAGGGTTTCAATTCGCAAGTTGAAACGATTTAAAGTCAAGAATCATCTAGGTTTGTACCAAATTTAAAAATTCACACACATGAAAACAATACAAGTATTCGTATGTTGTATCATACTAACGATTTCCGTGCAATTGCAAGCACAATCTGAAAAAATTGATACGAATGTCTTAATAGGCGAGTGGCAACTAGACATGAGTCCAGAAAACAAAACAGATGCAAATTTCGCCAAAATGATCATTACAAAAGTCGGTAACAACCAACTCAAAGGATCTTTTTATCGTGATGGTGTACGCATTCGCGAAGGACGCATCAATACGCAAACAGGAATCATTTATGGCGCATTAGTTTCAGGAGATAATTCTGGCGAATACAATACCTCTTTCTACTATAAAGATGGAAAACTATACGGAAGTACACATGCAATCGAGCGAGAATTTTTAGCCGTTTGGACAGCCACAAAACAAACCAAGTAAGATGTTGAAAAATTATTTACTCTGTTTATTACTATTACTGTTTTTTTCTTGTGGGAAGAAGGAAACGAGTGCCGTTTTCACACCAACATTTACAGAATCGGCTACGACAACGCATACAATTCCGGAAGGGCAAAACTATACGTTTGGTTATGTAGAAGTATTGGAAAATCGTGAAAATCCTGCTGGAAATACAATTAAACTGCCTGTGTATATCTTTAAAAGCAGGAATAAAAACCCTAAAAAAGATCCCATCATTTATACCGTTGGCGGTCCTGGAAGTTCTACCATGCGTTCTGCGCAATACATGAACTATTATCAATATTTAGATGATAGAGATTTTATTTTGTTTGAACAACGCGGCACACAATATGCGCAGCCACATTTAGACTGTCCCGAATGGTCAGAAGCACTATATATGTCTAACCTTCCAGATGTTACTGAAAAACAAAGTGATAGCTTGTTGGAAAGTGCCGCAAAACGTTGCAGAGAAAGATTGACCGCAAAAGGAATTGATCTAAATCAGTACAACACCAATGCGATTGCTGCAGATATTGAAGACTTGCGAAAGGTGTTAGACATACAGGAATACAACCTTTTAACCATTTCCTACAGCACGAAAATCGCACAAGTCTTATTGAGAGAGTATCCAAAACCAATCAGAAGTGTTGTTATGGATTCACCCTTGCCTTTAGCAGTGAATTATGAGGAAGAAAGTATTGAGAATTTGATGGAAGTTGTTACAAAACTCTTATCTGATTGTGAAGCCAATGAAGAATGCGCAACAAAATTCCCAAACCTAAAAAATAGATTCTTTCAATACTTAAAAGACAAAACAGAAAATCCATTGCAAGTTGAAGTGACAAATCCGAACACGGGAAAATTGGAAACATTTTATTTAGAAGGAAAAAATTTAATCATGATATTTACGGAAACTGACTCCAATACGGTGGCGTATGTGCCAAATGAAATTCAAAAATTACTAAACAATGATTTGAGTTCTGTAAAAGAACAATTAGCGGGTTTATTTCAAAAACCAACACAATTCACAGGTGCGGGAATTGGCATGCGTCTATCCGTTTGGTGCGCGGAAGAATATCCGTTTGCTACACAAACAATCATTGATGCTCAGCAAACAAACTATCCCGAAGTCAAAGGCTTATCGCCGATGGTATTTGAATCGAATATCTGTGACATTTGGAGTGTACAACCAGCAAAAGAGATTGAAAACAAAGCCGTACAAAGTGATGTTCCTATATTATTATTAAGTGGCGAATACGACAGTGAAACGCCTGTAAAATGGGCTTCACAATTGCAGAAAAACTTTCCGAACAGTTTTCATCTTACATTCAAAGGTTGGAAACACACCGTAACAACCAATTGGAGCAATCCGTGCGGAATGGAAGTAGCGAATGCTTTTTTCAATGATCCAAGTAGTAAGCCGAATCCAGCATGTTTTGACGAGATAGAATCGTTAGAGTTCAAAGTTGAGTAACAATACAAAATTACTCTCAAACCTCGTAATTATTGGTTATTTTTGCAACATCTCAAAACTCCAAAAAAAGTGCGAATCAAATACTGCGATGTTTGCAAAAAAGACTTTTCTACCATGTATAGAATACAATACAAACTGCCCAAAGCATGGGTTTTTGCATGTGAAGATTGCTTATTAAAAGTAAAAAAAGGCAATAAAAACTACCGCTACGGAGGCACTTGGAAAAAATAATCACGATCAATACATCATCCGAAAGCAGAATAATTACTAAAAAAGCAGTTGTTTTTTAAGAATACCACATTTTAAATCTTAATTTATAAGCATATCTATAAAATTTCAAGAGAAATTATTTTTTAGGTTGCACGTATCACAATAATTTGTAGTTTTATACTAATGATTACACAAAATAAAATACAGACCAAATCACCCATGCCGCGCTTGCGCCGCTGCCGCTGCTAATTCCTTTTGCTAGCAACTCATTATCTGTATCATTATTTTATTTGTATTTCTTGAATCATTCTGTATCCATATCATATTATCAAAGTTCCGTTATTGTCATCAATAACACTGTTCCCGTACGCCGCTTTTTAACACGCCGCCCGTAAGGGTAGCTACTATGTTGGGAACTTAGGTGAGTCCGGTTCTTCTTTTCAAAATACATCAAAACATAACTTTTTTAATCATTTATACATAAGCACAATGGAAATTGTCATAGCTAACAGTTCGCATAGTATATATGCTGAAACTATTTGTGAAACTATTTTACTAGCTGCTCAAGTTAGAGGCACAGGAATCGCCAAGCGAAATCCAGCGTATGTCATCTCTAAAATGGAGCAAGGAAATGCCGTCATTGCATTGGATGGCGAAAAATTTGTGGGCTTCTGTTACATAGAAGCATGGAGTCATGGAAAATTTGTGGCAAACTCAGGACTCATTGTTCATCCTGATTACAGAGGAAAAGGCATCGCCAAAGGTATCAAAAAGAAAATATTTGAACACTCCAGAACCAAATTTCCCAAGGCAAAAGTGTTTAGTATTACGACTGGACTTGCTGTCATGAAACTCAATAGTGATTTAGGTTATAAACCCGTAACATTTTCAGAATTGACGGAAGATCAATCCTTTTGGAATGGCTGTCAAACCTGTAAAAATTTTGATGTATTACAACGAACACAACAAAAAATGTGCTTGTGTACAGGCATGTTATTTGATCCAAATTCTAGCGAATCCAAACAAAAAAGAAAAGTAAAAGAAAAGGTGTTTCAAAGATTAAAAAGCATCAAACAAACCTTGTTCCTAAAAAAAGATAAAAAATGAAAAATCCCAAAAAATTAGTCCTTGCGTATAGTGGCGGTTTAGATACGTCGTATTGCGCGGTGCATTTAAGTCAAGAGCATCAATTTGAAGTCCACGCAGTTAGTGTCAACACGGGCGGATTTACTCCAAAAGAAATAAAAACAATTGAAGAAAAAGCATACCAATTAGGCGTTTCAACCTATAAAAACATGGATGCTGTGACGATTTTTTATGAAAAAGTAGTAAAGTATCTAGTCTTTGGAAATGTATTAAAAAACAACACCTATCCGCTTTCTGTAAGTGCAGAACGTATTGTGCAAGCCATTGAAATCATTGAATATGCCAAAAGTATTGACGCTAAATACATTGCACACGGAAGTACAGGAGCAGGAAACGATCAAGTGCGATTTGATATGATTTTTCAAACCTTAGCGCCAGAAATTGAAATCATTACACCGATTAGAGATCAAAAACTAACTCGTGAAGAAGAAATCAACTATCTAAAAGCGAATGGCGTCGCTGTATCTTGGGAAAAAGCAAAATACTCTATCAACAAAGGACTTTGGGGAACTAGTGTTGGTGGCGATGAAACCTTAACTTCTCACAAAGCATTGCCCGAAGAAGCGTATCCGTCACAAGTACAAAAGCAAGAAGCGGAAAAAGTGAAACTTACTTTTTTAAAAGGAGAATTGGTGGCTGTCAACGGAACAGAAAATACGCCAGCGATCAATATTGAAACCCTAAATACGTTGGCTTCAGCATTTGCGATTGGAAGAGACATTCATGTAGGAGACACGATTGTTGGCATTAAAGGAAGAGTAGGATTTGAAGCGGCGGCAGCGATCATTTGCATCAAAGCGCATCATTTATTGGAGAAGCATACACTTACAAAATGGCAATTGCAGCACAAAGAATACCTCGCTAATTTTTATGGAATGCATTTGCATGAAGGACAATACTTGGATCCTGTCATGCGTGACATAGAAAGCTATTTGGAAAGCAGTCAGGCAAATGTTTCGGGAGATGTTTTTATCACCTTAAAACCCTATCATTTTACGCTTGATGGAATTCAGTCTGATCACGATTTGATGCAAGCAAAATTTGGAAGCTATGGCGAAATGAACTCAGGTTGGACCGCTGACGAAGCGAAAGGTTTCATCAAGATTCTTGGGAATCAAAACAAAATATATCAACAAATACATTCAGAAAAATGATTGAAGTTGGAATCATAGGTGGCGCAGGTTATACCGCAGGAGAACTCATCCGATTGTTGCTACATCACAACAACGCAAACATCAATTTTGTATACAGTACGTCTAACGCGGGAAATAAAATTAGTGATGTACATCAAGATTTGGTTGGAAGCACAGAAATGTCGTTTACAAATACCATCAATCTTACAGTGGATGTGGTTTTTTTGTGTTTAGGACATGGAAATTCGAAAGCGTTTTTAGCACAACATACCTTTTCGGTAAACACTAAAATTATAGATTTAAGCAATGATTTTAGACTAAAAAAAGATCAGCAATTTGACAATGCATCCTTTGTATACGGATTGCCAGAATTGCAAAAAGAAGCGATCAAAAAAGCACAATACATTGCCAATCCAGGTTGCTTTGCAACGGCAATTCAGTTGGCTTTGTTGCCATTGGCACATCAATCATTACTACAAGCTGATGTGCATGTCAATGCTGTAACTGGTGCTACTGGCGCAGGAACTTCCCTATCTAAAACCACACACTTTACGTGGAGAGACAATAATTTTTCTTACTACAAACCTTTTACGCATCAGCATTTAGGGGAAATTCATCAAACAATGCAACAATTGCAAAACGATCATAGCGCAGCGATCAATTTTATGCCAAATAGAGGAAACTTTAGCAGAGGCATTTTCGCCACAGCGTACACCAAATTTGAAGGAAGTTTGGAAACCGCAGAAAAACTCTTTACAGATTTTTATAAAGATGCGGCATTTACGTTTGTAAGCTCCAATCAAGTGCATTTAAAGCAAGTGGTAAATACCAATAAATGTCTGTTGCACCTTCACAAACACGAAAACAAATTATTAATCACAAGTAGTATTGACAATCTTTTAAAAGGCGCTTCTGGGCAAGCGGTGCAAAACATGAACTTACTGTTTGGTTTTGCTGAAACGGAAGGATTGCAACTCAAAGCTACCTATTTTTAACCGTTGATCCTCATGAGTTTATTTAACGTATATCCCGTTTTTGATATTGTTCCTGTACACGCAGAAGATGTGTTTGTGTATGATGAAAAAAACACCAAATACCTCGATTTGTATGGCGGTCATGCGGTCATTTCTATTGGACATTCGCATCCAACGTATGTGGCAGCACTTACCAATCAATTGCAAAAAATAGGGTTTTATAGCAATTCTATTGAAAATCCATCGCAAAAACAATTGGCAGACACGTTAACGCGAATGTCAAACTGTGTTGGTTATCAGTTATTTATGTGTAATTCGGGTGCGGAAGCCAACGAAAATGCACTAAAGCTAGCTTCTTTTCATACACATAAAACAGATGTTCTTGCGTTTAAAAATGCTTTTCACGGCAGAACGTCAGCAGCAGTGGCAGCAACGGATAATGCTAAAATTGTAGCACCAATCAATGCACAACAAAAAGTAAATTTTGTGGATTTGGGCGATTTAGAAGCAGTAGAAACAGTTTTAAAGCAAGATACTACCTGCGCCGTCATTGTAGAATGCATTCAAGGAGTTGGCGGATTGGACGAAAGTACTTCTGCGTTTTATCAAGGATTGGACATTCTTTGTAAAAAATACAACACATTGCTTATTGCAGACGAAGTACAAGCGGGTTTTGGCAGAACGGGCGATTTCTTTTCGTTTCAAAAACATCTTATTACGCCCGATATTATTTCGATGGCAAAAGGCATGGGAAATGGTTTCCCTGTTGGCGGCATTTTAATTCACCCAAAAATCAAAGCTTCGTATGGATTGTTGGGAACCACTTTTGGTGGAAATCACTTGGCGTGTAGCGCGTCGCTGGCGGTATTGAATGTGCTAGAAAAACAACAATTGATGCAACATGCTACAAACATTTCTGAGTACTTTCTCGCGGAAGCGAAAAAAATACCTCAACTCAAAAACACCAAAGGAAGAGGTTTAATGCTAGGATTGGAATTCGATTTTCCAATAGCGGAATTGCGCAAAGCGTTGATTTACAAACACCACATTTTCACAGGAAGTGCCGCCAACCCTAATGTGTTGCGCATTTTACCGCCGTTGACCATTACCAAAAAACACATAGCTCACTTTTTTAACGCTTTGAAAAAGGTGTTGGAAGCTAGTAGAATGAAATCTGAGTTTGATTAATGGTTTATACGAAACGTTTTTCTTTTCCGCAGTGTAGCAGGGATTTTTCGTTAAAAATTTTTGAAGCCTTGGAAAAAATTTAGAAAAAT
>CAZHSA010000078.1:0-12609 GCA_964535135.1 uncultured Kordia sp. | reverse complement strand
TTTGATTTAAAATACCTAACAACCCAACAGATTTTAAAGAATCTTTTGTCATAAAAAAACTCTCGCCATTACGACGAGAGTTTCTCCCTATTTACTAAACTAAATATGCCAACTGTTCTATTGAACTGCTTGCAATGCGTTTATATTTCCATATCCGTACTGGGAACTTCTGTTAGGATATAGATCTGCAGATTGCTTTAATCTGTTTAATACTTGTGTTTTTGACCAGCTAGGATGTCTTGACCATACAAGCGCTGCAATTCCTGCTGTTGTTGCCGTTGCTACTGATGAACCACCAACATAATCTGTTTGGTTGTTATAGTAACTTAATACTGGCGTTGTTCTACTTCCGTTACCATCACGCTGCATTACTACTGTGAAATCAATTTTGCTTCCTTTGTGGCAAATGTCACACTCTTCATAGTAATTTGCATCCGTTACACCTGTTACCGCAACGGTTTCACTCATCCATGCTGGAAATATGACTCCTACAAAGTTAGTGAAACTTGTGGAAGTTCCACCAGCAGCAAAGATTAATTTTCCTCTATTGTTTGCATATCGCACTGCATCTTTGATTCTTCCTACAGAAATAATATGCCCAATTGACATTGAAATTACTTTTACATCGCTTCTATTTCCAAGCGCTGTTAATGCATTTGCTACACCTCTTTGTTCGTGATAACCGTCTAAAAGTACATTTTTTGTACCACGATAACTAATTAAATTTGAATTATATGCAACACCCACTGGCATACCATTGTTATTTCTTGGCGCTGTAGCTACAGCAGTCATGCTAGTTCCATGTCCACATTTATCATTTGGACCATCTGTTCTTCTAGACCAAGGCCACCATGAATCTACATAGGTTCCATATTTTTGAACATATCTTCCAGAAGAGTATCCATCGTTGAAACTTCCGTTCATTAATGAGTTGTTTGGCGTTAATCCTGTGTCAATGACACCGATTCCTACGCCTGCACCTGTACTGTAATTCCAAGCAGCTGGAATGTTGTGCTCATAAAATGTCCATGGCACTTTAGCGCCTGGAGCAATTGTTGTATAATCTGCTGAGTTGAGTGATTCTGAATCGTATCCGCAACCTGCGCCTGATTTTTCAGGTGCTTCATGTTCTAAGTAACGATATCCTGTTGGTTCGATGTAACGAATTCCCTTTTGTGAGAGTAAGTCAACTACAGTTTCTAAACTTTCAATTTTGACATCAATGATGTTGAGTTGATTGTCATCGTCAATTAGAAAATCGCTTGCATTTTTTTGTCCGTTGCCATCTATGGTAGCAATTCGTTGAATGAGTCGGTTTTTGATGCCGTCTGCATTGGAGTCATTTTTGTTAAAATCGTTCTCATCATTTCCATATCCGATGGTTAAGATTTGATCGCCATGAACGGTAGCACTCCATATCGTGTGTGCATCCATGTTTGTCCACTCAAATTGTTCTCGATTGGAAACAGTTTCGTTGATTTTACCATTGATTTGTGCTGGAGTTAATGGTTTTGATTGTAGGTTTTCAATACTGCTTTGTTCGTCTACAGTTTCAAATGCTGGATCATTTGAACAAGAAATTACGCCAAAAGCAGCCACTAGGATGGTGAGTCTTAGGTTAAGATTTTTCATTCTTTATTGTTGATTGGTTAAAATTTTAACGAATATATTAATAAATTCGTAATTTTACTATGCGCGCATTGCAAATTCGATGAAATGCAATTCCAATCAAAATTCCTATAAGTATTCCCGTAAGGATATCAGACGGATAGTGAACACCGAAATACAGACGGCTATACATGAACAATAAAGGCCAAATAACCAAGAGTCCTATCTGCGGAAGCGACTTTCTCATCATTAAACACATGAAAGTGGTAAAGGCGACTGAAACCGTAGCATGTCCTGAGAAAAAACTGTAATTTTTGGGTTGAATGACAATGTTTAGAAACGGCGCAACTGATGGATCGTTGCAAGGACGCATACGTTCCACGCCTATTTTTACAAGTTCTACAATAAGTAACGAGCAAAGTAATATACCAATGCCGCAACCTATAATATATATGGCTTGTTTTTTGGGGAATTTTGTGTAGATTTTATAAAATATGAAGATGATAAGTGGAATCCAACAGATGAATTTTGTGATGTAAAGCCAAAAGATTTCAAACTGCATATCACCTAAGTTATTTAGATAAATAAGCAACTCTTTATCATATGTCAGCCATTTATCAAGCATTAGAACTGCCTTTTGATAGGTCCTGACATGTCTTCTAGATCTTCTTTTACTTTGTTGATTTCATTTTGAACGTCGCCAGCAATGTCAGTGTCTATTCCGTTGTCTTCGGCACTTTTTTGAATTTCGTGCTTTATTTCGTTGGTTGCATCTTTTAGTTGACGCATTCCTTTTCCAAGACCACGTGCAATTTCAGGAATTTTATCTGCACCAAATACCATTACTACAATCAGCATGATTACAAATATTTCTCCACCACTAATAAATAATGCCATGTTTGTTCAATTATTATACAAATATAATCAAGTAAATAGTATGATGAACTTGTTTGATCTATTTTTATTGTTTGAAGCCTCAGTGCCTTGTATTATTTTTTGGCTAAAATTTTCTGTGATATAAAAAAAGCCAGCAATGAAGCTGGCTTTTGTATGAGTTTGGACATGCTGCAATTTGTTATTGCTTTATTTTGCCCTCTTTGAATTTGTTAAAGTCAGATTGTCCTTCTTCCTTTGGCCACGAATTGTTTGAAGTATCAATATCCGCAGTTTCTAGTTTTGGATCTAATTGAATGTTGACTAATTTTTTATCAGAAGCGATCACAACGCGTGCACGATTGTCATTCTTTCTCCAAATTTGCACTGGATATTTCATCATTTCTTTTGATCCATCGTCATACGTACATTCGAAAATAATTGGCATTACCAATCCGCCTGGCTTATTGAATGCAACTTCGTAGAAATATTTTGGATCTCCCATAGTTGCTCTTTGTTCAGCGGTAAAGTTATCCATTAAGTATCCTTTTAAAGATTCGTTGCCTTCTCCGTTGATCACAGATTTTCCTTCGTTTTCTTCCTTGTAAAGTTCATCACCTTCTGGGATAAAGTAAACCATAGTTCTGTTACTTACTTTACGTGTTCCTACTTGGTATTTTTTTACACCTTCAATTCCAATATCTACAAAGTCTGTTGTGTAAAACCAGCCTCTCCAAAACCAATCTAAGTCAATTCCGGAAGCATCTTCCATGGTTCTGAAGAAATCTTCAGGAGTTGGATGCTTAAATTTCCATCGTTGCGCATATGTTTTGAATGCATGATCAAAAGCTTCATTCCCCATGATCGTTTCACGCAAGATGTTTAAACCTGTTGCTGGTTTTCCATACGCATTTGGTCCTAACTGGAATACGTTTTCTGGGTTCGACATGATAGGCGATAAATACTTTTGATTTCCTTTCATGTACGGAACTATTTTAGAAGCTTCTCCTCTACGTGATGGATATTTTCCACCTGAAGATGCTACAGATTCTGGATGCGCTTTGGCAAATTCTTGTTCTGCTAAGTATTGCATAAATGTATCCAATCCTTCGTCCATCCATCCCCATTGACGCTCATCAGAGTTGACAATCATAGGGAAAAAGTTGTGTCCAACTTCGTGGATAATTACACTAATCATTCCGAATTTTGTACGCTCAGAATAGGTTCCATCTTCACTTGGACGTCCATAATTCCAGCAAATCATTGGATATTCCATTCCTTGATTTCTAGCGTGTACAGAAATTGCTTTGTGGTATGGATAATCGAATGTATGGTGCGAAAATGTTTTTAAAGTACTTGCAACCGCTTTTGTAGAGTATTCTTCCCAAAGAGGATTTCCTTCTTTCGGATACATAGATACTGCCATTACTTTTTTGCCGTTGATATCTACCGCTTGCATGTCCCAAATAAACTTACGTGACGTTGCAAACCCGAAGTCTCTTACATTTTCAGCGTAGAATTTCCATGTTTTCTTTTTGTTAGAAAAGTTTTTCTCGGCTGCTTCCACTTCTTCTTGCGAAACAATAATTACAGGTTCGTCGTATGACTCTAATGCACGCTCATAGCGCTTCATCATTTCTTTTGAGTATACATTTTTTCTATTTTGAAGTTTTCCTGTAGCATCTAATACATGATCTGCAGGAACCGTAATGTTTACTTCGTAGTTTCCAAATGGCAATGCAAATTCACCATTCCCCCAAAATTGATAGTTTTGCCAACCTTCTACATCATTATATACAGCCATACGTGGAAAGAATTGCGCAATTACATACGCATAGTTTCCATCTTTTGGAAAAAATTCATACCCAGAACGGCCTCTTTTAGTAACGTGATTGTTGATGTTGTACCACCATTTTATAGAGAAAGAAACTTTATCACCTGATGCTAATCCCTTTGGCAAGTCGATACGCATCATAGTCTGATTGATGGTAAAAGACATTGGTTTCCCTTTTGCATCTTTTACATAATCAATATTGAAACCTCCGTCAAAAGGATCTGCTACATAGCTTCCTACAAATGAAGAAGCTCTTTGCATGCGCGGAATTCGTCCACCATTTTTTAGTTTTGCTGGCGAGTTTTTTGCACGTACATTTTGATCCAATTGTACCCAAAGATATTCTAAATCGTCTGGAGAATTGTTGGTGTAAGTAATCGTTTCAACTCCGTACAATTTTTGATTTTTATCATCCAACTCAATGTCCATTTCATAGTCGGCTTGTTGTTGGTAGTATGCTTTACCTGGAGCTCCAGAAGCAGTTCGGTACATATTTGGCGTTGCAAACTCTTGATAAAGCTGTCTGAACTTGTTCTTATTAATATGTCCTTGAGGTTTTTTGTCTTCTTGTGTATCTTGTGCTATGGCAAAATTTGCTCCCATAAATAAGAAAGCCAAGAAATAGAAATGTATACGTTTCATTAGGTTTATAGAATAGGTTTTTGGTTTTCGAAACCCAAAAGTAACTATTTTCAAATTTTATTGTTAAAATTTTAACAAACCTTTATCGTTTTCTTTTACTAATAATAAGCTTTTGCGTGAATTATTGATTTTTACATGCACCAAGTTTTGTTGATCTTCTTCGATCTCGTAGAGCAATCCGTTTTCAATTTTGAGTGATTGTACATTTTTAACACCTTCAATTTCTAAATAACATACAGTGACATCGTCTTCGTATTTCTTCCCAAGAAAGTTGATGGTTTTGAGTTCGCCATTTACCCAAATCTTTATTTTTTTGGTCAAATACTTTTGCATGAATCCTTCTACAACTTTCGGATTTTTTTCTACCGTTAACTCTTCTTTCAGCTCATACCGTTCTTCCAATACACGCTGAAAATCGTCAATAAAAATTCGAGTCGTTATTTGCAATGCTTTATCCGCTTTGCTATGTTCAATATTAGTCACACTTACATAAAACTTGTGCGCTGTAGTAAATGCAAACAATGGAACTAGTAGAAATATTAAAAGGAATCTTTGAATTTTCATGGAATTGAATAACGTTTATCGTGTTGCCACAAAGATATCCAAAAAGCATTCCAATTTTAAAAAATTTGTATGAATGCTATTTTTAATTTTTTGTTTTTTCCGAATTGAGATATTCTTTGCTATGTTTTACCATAAAGTCGATCATTAGAAATTCATTTTTTTCCAAGAAAATATCTTCAGAAGGCATTTGATCGTCACAATAATATAAAAAGGCACTAATTTTATCCTCTGGAATTCCTAAGTTTTTGGTGAAGAATTCGTCTTTGTAGCGATAGCGAACTTCATTAAAACTTGTGCGTTCATATATTGGCTTTACTTTTTCCTTGTTCTTATTTTTTCCACTTCCTTTAAAAATGGCATTCACCAACATTCCTACCAATCCAAGTACATTGGCTCCACGAAACTCCATTTGTGATAATGCACTGTTTCTCACTTCAGAATAACGGTCATCTGCAAATTGATAATCTTTATATTTTACGATTTCTTCCTCTTGAAAATCTAAAAACTTATCTCTATTTTCTGGACTGATCACAACTTCGTCCAAAGCTTCTACCTTTTCTTTTACTTCCACAACCAAACGATTGTTATCAATAATTTTATCTGTAATTACAATTTCTTTAATGGTATACTGAACCGAAGAAAAGATTAAAATATCATCTTTTTTAGCTAAAATTTCAAATTCTCCTTTCTTATTGGTCGTTGTACCTCTACTTGTGGTATTGTTTACAATATTAACACCAACTACTTTTACGTTTCTATACACAACTGCACCACGTAATATTTTACGTTCCACTTCTTGCGCTAGCATTATAGTAGAAATGAGTAAAGAAAATAGGAGTAATTTTAGTTTCATAGCGATGGTTATTGTTGGTTAAATAGTGTTTTTAAATTTAATATAAAGAACTTAATTTTTGTCCTTAAAAAAATGCCAATGGACATTAAACTTTTGTTAAAACCTTTTAATGATTACTTTTACATTTAAAACTTATCTTTTATGAAAAACCTCATCATTGCCAGTACCTCCACAGTTCATGGAAGTGAACCGTTAGCATATTTACTAGATGAACTTTCCGTCTTTTATAAAGATACGGAAGAAATTTTATTTATCCCATATGCACGTCCAGGAGGAATTTCGCATGATGCTTATACAACTGCTGTTGGAAAAGCCTTTGCTAAGATTGATAAAACAGTGAGCGGTATTCACGAATTTGAAAACCCTGTACAAGCCATCGCTGATGCTAAAGGAATTTTTACAGGTGGCGGTAATACATTTTTATTGGTGTCACAACTATATAAACATGAAGTAATACAACCGTTACGAGAAGCTATTTTTGACGGAACGCCCTATTTAGGAACAAGCGCAGGAAGTAATATTTGCGGAGTAACTATGCAAACAACCAACGACATGCCTATCATCTATCCGCCGAGCTTTAAAACCTTGGGCGTGATTCCTTTTAACATCAATCCCCATTATTTAGATCCGATTGAAGGCAGCACACACATGGGCGAAACTCGCGAAACACGTATTAAAGAGTTTCATAAATTTAATACTTTGCCTGTAGTTGGAATTAGAGAAGGAAGCTGGGTTCGTGTTCAAGGCGATCAAATTACATTGGTAGGTCCGCACAGTGCACGAATTTTTGAACAAGAAAAAACACCTTACGAACTTCCAACAGGTTCGGAAATTACAGTTAAATAAAAAAGCCGATTCTTCCGAATCGACTTTTGTAGAGCGAGAGACCGGGTTCGAACCGGCGACATTCAGCTTGGAAGGCTGACGCTCTACCAACTGAGCTACTCTCGCATTAGCGGATGCAAATATAGATAAATAAGAATTCTTTTTCCAAATGTTTTTTTAGATTTTTTTCAAAAAATGATAGCCGCGCGCTACAAATCCCTGATTATAATAGAATTTGTGTGACGGGAAGTTTTCAACATAGGTGTTTAGTTCAATAGTAGTCACACCTTTTTCTTTGCCATACGTTTCAATCCATTGAAAAAGAACTGCACCAATGCCTTTACTTTGATACGTTTCTTCAATATAAACATGATCTGGTTCCAAGCTTTTTCCACAATAATGACGCGTCATGTGCCACAATCCGAAACAACCGATCATTTCATCACCATTACAAATAGCGAATGCTTCATAGTTTTGTGCTAACATTTCTTCAAAACGTTCCTTCAATACATCCATCGGAACCTTTTGTGCATTCATGATGTCTAGATATCGTAAAATTTGATGCGCTTCTTCGCCACGTAGCTGCTTGAAATGAATGTCCATACGATCTTTTTTTGCAAAATTAATTTATTTCTATAAAACTCAACTCCCAAATTAGTCATACTTTTGAGTAATTGTATCAATTTTGTCGCTATGGAAACATTGCCTTACACTATCAAAGAAATTACTGCAACTACTGCTTTTAAAGTCCGTCATCCCGTATTACGAGAAGGAAAACCAATAGAATCTTGCCATTTTGCTGGCGATGATTTGCCTACAACCTTTCATTTAGGCTATTATATTAGTGAACAATTGGTCGGTGTCGTTACTTTGATGAAAAATTCGCATGAAGCTATATATCTTGACACTGCTTTTCAATTGCGCGGTATGGCCGTTTTAAGTAATTTTCAAAAACGTGGTATTGGTGAAGTGCTGGTAAAAGAAGCTGAAAAATTGGTGCTCGCTCGTGGCGGAACCCTTATTTGGATGAATGCACGCGAAATTGCAGTCCGATTTTACGAAAAACTACAGTATGAAACGTTTGTAGAACCGTTCAACATTCCAAAGATTGGCTTGCATTTTGTTATGAAAAAATCATTAACTTGATGCACTCGGCTAATTTTAATTATTAAAATCACTTTCTCTTGAATAGAAAAGACTTCGCAAAGCTCCTTGGACTCGGCGCTATTGCCTTACACAGTTTCCCAAGCATGGCGTGTAACCATCAACAAATAGATACTTTAGAGTTGATCGGTAAAGGAAATCCAACCGTTTTTGGAAAAGGCTTTTCTATGCGAAAAGCTGCGTATGATGCGTTTGTAAAAATGCGCGCTGCTGCTGCAAAAGAAGGAATTGATATACATGTAGTATCAAGTTATCGAAATTACGCGCATCAAAACCGAATTTGGGAACGCAAGTATAAACGCTTTACCAAACAAGGTTTATCGCCCATAAATGCTATTAAAAAAATAATTACATACTCTACAATTCCTGGAACTTCTCGGCATCATTGGGGAACAGATATTGACATTATTGATAAAAATAGCAGCTATAGTGGCGATGTGTTAGTACCAAAAAAGTTTCACGGAGACGGCCCATTTTGCAAACTTCGTGAGTGGCTAGAAAAAAATGCCAATACGTACAATTTTTATATTGTGTATACAGATGATGCACATCGAAAAGGCTTTAAGTATGAACCTTGGCATTATAGTTATGCGCCACTTTCTATTCCGATGTTGACAGCATATCAAAAATTAGATGTCAAAGCTATGTTGCAGGCTGAAAAATTAATGGGAAGTGAGCATTTTAACGAAACATTTATCAATTTATATATAAAAGAAAATATTCTCGATATCAATCCGGAGCTTTTGCCCTAGGTTTTGTACTTTTAAAAAAGATCATACGTAGTAAATTATGAGAGGAAATAATGTAAAAATCAGATTGTTGATCGGATTGGCGATTGTGGCTTTTGCCTTTTTGAAAAAATGTGCTAATCGGGAAATGAACGAATACACAGGACGTTCGCAAACCATCAGCATGACTACGGAAGAAGAAATTGCTTTAGGATTTCAGAACCGAAACGCTATGGCGCAAGAATATGGCGGACTCTATCCTGATGCTGGCGCACAAGCGCGTGTAGATATGATTGGCGAAAAACTCGTGAACATGAGTATGGCAAAAGAATCGGGCTATCAATTTGAATTCCATTTACTCGCTGATAACCGATCAATCAATGCATTTGCGTTGCCTGGTGGACAAATTTTTATTACAAATGCGTTGTATAGCAAACTAGATGATGCACAATTGGCAGGCGTTTTAGGACACGAAATTGGACATGTATTGGGCAGACATTCTGCAGAACGCATTGCGGAATCTGATTTTTGGCAAACCTTAGCAAATGGCGCTTCTGTAGGTGCAGACATGGGAAATATGGTAGGAAGCATGGGACAGCAAAAACTACTAAAAAACGGTCGTGAAGACGAACTGGAAAGTGATAAACTTGGCGTAGAATTGATGCTATATGCTGGGTACAATCCGGAAGCGATGATTGAAGTGATGAAAATTTTAAAAGCAGCAGCTGGTCCTAATAGAGTTCCAGAGTTTCAAAGTACACATCCCGATCCAGAAAACCGAATTCAGAAGATTAAAGAAGTTATTGATAGTTATAAGTAGTTTTTTAACAAATACGCGGCACATTACAACAGTAGAAAAGAAAAGCGAACCGAAGTTCGCTTGTCATTTTTATCTTGATTAGGAGAAGCTTAAAGATGCTTATCCTAAGATATATGTTACAACTGAGTTGTCTACATATGTGCTGTAGTCGGTGCTGTTGAATTTTCATCTTTATTTGGACCTACACAATATCCTCCGTCGTCTGGATGGCTTGGATGCGCTCTTGAATAATTACAATCTCCATTACGACGCTCCGATCTTTTTATTCCGGCTCCACTCAATTTGTGTAGAGAGAAATTAGAAATAGCCTTTTTATTAAGCTTTAATGACTTAAGATTTCTTTTTTTCATGATATAAAAATTTTGGTTAATAATCTTAAAGATAGGAAAAAAATAAAAACGAATCTAAAAGACAAAATAGTAAGAACAACGAGCCTTTAAAAATAGATGAAACTTTGCACGATGTACTAGAAGTTTCAGTTCCTTCTACAAAAACAAAGCACTCATACCAAGTAAACTATAAAATGGTATGACATTACCACAAACGACGGTAAAACAGTACTTACACATTGACTTTTGTTTGTACCTTCCTGTTTATTACTATTTTAATCAAATAATCATGAAAAAAAAGAAAAGTTCATTACGATTAAACAAAAAGCAAGTAAGCATTTTAAATAAAGCTGCTGTAAAAGGTGGATTTCCAGTGTTTACAAATCGTTGTCCTGTAGAAACTATTAATATCACCTTTTGTTATGGTAACAATCAATGCCAAAAGTGGCCAGGATGATAAAAAATTAAAAAAAAGAGCCGTTTCCATAATGGAAACGACTCTTTAGCCATAAGAACTAATTTAGAGATTATTTTGAAGCGTTCTCCAATATCTTCTTAGCGCCTAAAGCTTTTGAAATTTTTGCATAATCAATTGCTTTGCGTCCGTCTTTATCTTTTACATCTACTTCTGCACCATTTTCTAGTAATAGATTGATAATTTCCACTCGGTTGTAACGAGCTGCATACATTAAAGGTGTTTTTCCGTTAGATACTTTGTTTACATTTTCTCCAAACTCAATCATTTTTTTAACCGTATCAAAGTCGCCTTTGGCAATGGCAATACAAAAAGAATTTACTTTTGTAATTTTTGTCGCCGTAACTTCATACTTTGTTGTTGATTCGTTGTTCGTTTCAGTTGCGTTAGCCGTAGTGAATGATGCTCCTACTATAAGAGCGATCATAAAGAGTGTTTTTCTCATAATGTTGTTGTTTTTTTAATTGATGATTTGTGACTTTTTAATTTTTAATCACATCTAAGAGACGACAGCCAAAAGAAAATGTTGCAAGGAATTTTCAATTATAACACTTCCTTAACCATTCGCTATCAAATTTGTTAAAGCGTTCTTAAAAAATGGAAAACCATTAAGACTTTATACAGATACTCTTAAGGATTCCTTAATAAAAAAAGTTTGACGCTTCTACAGAAAAAACAGCCTTTTTATGTGAATTTGATAAACCTTAGTGAAAAAATAACCTTTTTTGAATTTGCATTGTGTTATGTAGGCAAATAGACTTATTTTTATTTTTTTAAAAAAATTATCTCGCATGAATAAGAAAGTCATTTTAATGATTTTAGATGGATGGGGAAAATCGCCAGATCCGAAAGTTTCAGCCATTGCCAACGCCAATGTTCCCTTTATCAATAGTTTATATACCAACTATCCAAACGCCAATTTATTAACGGATGGAATGAATGTCGGTTTGCCTGAAGGGCAAATGGGAAATAGCGAAGTTGGACATATGAATTTAGGTGCAGGACGCATCGTGTATCAAGATTTAGCCAAAATTAATTTAGCAATACAGAATGATACATTAAAAGATGAACACGTACTGACTGATGCGCTTCAACACGCAAAAGATCATAACAAAGCGGTTCATTTTTTAGGATTGGTTTCTGATGGTGGCGTACATTCACACATCAACCATTTGGAAGGTTTAGTGAATTTGGCCAGCAATTATCATTTAGACAATGTATTTGTGCATGCGTTTACAGATGGTAGAGATGTAGATCCGAAATCGGGAAAAGACTTTATAGCACGAACGGAAACATTCTGCCGTAAGGCAAATGCAAAACTTGCTACAATTACTGGACGCTATTACGCGATGGACAGAGACAAACGCTGGGAACGTGTACAATTAGCCTATAATGCATTGGTGAACGGAGAAGGAACGCTGAGTTCAAACGCAACGCAAAGTATTCAAGAAAGTTATGATGCAGATGTGACGGACGAATTCATTCAACCGATAGTAATGACGGACGACAACGGGCAACCAGTTGCAAAGATTCAAGCGGATGACGTAGTAATCTTTTTTAACTTTAGAACGGATCGTGGGCGCGAATTGACCGAAGTATTATCGCAACAAGCGTTTCCTGAATTTAATATGAAGCCGATTCCACTCTACTATGTTACCTTGACCAATTACGACGCTTCGTACAAAAATGTACATGTCGTTTTCAACAAAGAAAATATAAAAGATACGCTTGGAGAAGTTTTATCCAAACATGGAAAGCAGCAAATTCGCATCGCAGAAACAGAAAAATATCCACATGTAACGTTCTTTTTCAACGGCGGACAAGAAACGCCTTTTGAAGGCGAAGAACGTTTATTATGTCCGTCGCCAAAAGTAGCAACCTACGATTTACAACC
>CAZHSA010000077.1:0-12615 GCA_964535135.1 uncultured Kordia sp. | reverse complement strand
GATATTCCATAACCGTCGTCCCAAACCGACATTACCATAGGGACTTGCAAAACACCTGCTGCATTTATGGTTTCAAAAAATAAACCTTCACTTGTACTTGCATTTCCAATAGTTCCCCAAGCAATTTCATTTCCATTTACAGAAAATTTCTCAGTATCAATTCCGTCAACATGTCTGTATATTTTAGAAGCTTGTGCCAATCCTAACAATCGTGGCATTTGTCCCGCAGTAGGAGAGATGTCAGCACTAGAATTTTTTTGTTGGGTTAAATTTTTCCACTCACCGTTTTTGTCCAAACTGTGGGTAGCAAAATGTCCGCCCATTTGTCTTCCGGCAGACATCGGTTCTACTTCAATGTCTGTATGCGCATACAAGCCTGCAAAAAATTGTTGAATATTTAGTTCGCCAATCGCCATCATAAACGTTTGATCGCGATAGTAACCAGAACGAAAGTCACCATTTTGAAAAGCTTTCGCCATGGCTAATTGTGGTACTTCTTTTCCATCACCGAAAATACCAAACTTCGCTTTTCCTGTCAATACTTCTCTACGACCTAGAAGACTACATTCGCGACTGATAACTGCAGTCGTATAATCTTGAATGATTTCTTCTTTAAATTGATCGAATGAAATATTTTGTGTGTTTTCAACTTTTGCTTGCATAGTATCTTTTGGATTGAAGTCGTGCAAAATTACGAAAAAACGACCACTTTTGCAATATAGCGAAGTCTTAAAAAAATGTGAATAATACAGTAAAATAAAGTTTTTAATGCGAAATGTTTAATTTTTAGCAAAAAATAACTTTTTAGCTGATAAATGTTTAATGTTTTGAAAGAGAAATTGAAGTATTATATTCTTACATTATCGTTCGTTTGCAACCTATATTTGTAAGTAGTTTGTTGAAGATTTCAGCATGTAATTGATAGTCATCTTTCTAAAAGATTATTTTTTTTATATTGAACTTTTTCATCTTCTAATCCGTAACATAACGCTGCTTTTTTCAGTCCAAAGATTCTGCCTTCACGCGCTTCGTAATTCGCATACAAAACGCCATTTTTTCGAAATGCTTGTTGCAAGCCTTTTTCTTTTCCTTTGTGTAAGTTTAATTTTTTATACAATTCTCCTGTTACGTACCATTTTTTTTGCTCACCATGTGCTTTTCCGGTATCGTACTGAAGCTGTGCAATTAATACATGTGCTGCATCAGAAGACCATATTTTTTTTTCACCATGTAATTTCCCTTGATGATATGTGGTAACATTTTGTAAATGTCCATCAGGATACCATTTCAAATATTTGTTTTGCTTCAAGCCATTTAAAATTCCAAATTCTTCTTTTAAGATTCCGTTTGGATAATAACTTACGGCAAAGCCTGAATATGGCACATTGTTTACTGTCCACAAAGATTTTTTAGGATGGTATTGTAGGGTAGATTTTAAAACGCTTTTATTTGGTATTTCTACAGCGGTTTCAGCTGTCGTCGTTACGGTTGGTTTTTCCTTTTGATCAGCACAACCAATTACTAAAAAACTCATACATATAAATGCCCAAAAAGATAGTTTCATTTTCAAGATTTTAGTGTGGAATCAAAAAAATAAATCATTCATTAAAAGTACACGAAAAATGTTTTTTAATGAATGATTCTATAGTGTTACATAATCGTATTTGGAGTTCCTTGCAAGTCAACACCAAAAAGCACAATGATAGTTCCTAAATAATATTCATTAATAACGTGATAATGATAAAATTCCTCTCCATCACTGTGTTGAGACGTAGATCTGTGTCCTCCAGAAGCATCTAAGTTTGTTGGATAATCGCTCGTTGAATTGCATTTTCTACCATAAATTAAAAAACCATCAGCCATTATGCCAATTAATTTTTCATCATTATGTGATAGCACCGTATTTTCAGGAACATCAGACGATTCTACATGATAGTGATAGCCAGATGGTCCCATGTGAGCGCCAGCATAATCAAAAGTTTCTGCAATTTGTGCTTCCAGTGGCACATTAGGGCCTTCAGTGTCGTTAAATATTGGAGTACCTGTTACCGAAATTCCAATAGGACCAAGTCCAGTTGCTGTACTTGTCGCAGCAAGTTCAGGAGCAGCAGGAACCGTTACTGTAAAACTGCGTTCTCCGATAGCTCCGGGCGTTTGTGCGAGTGCAACGACAGGACTTATATATAAAGGTTCTGCAGGATTCCAGTAAGGAGAAGTATGATTTGGGATACCGTTGGAATCAATAGTGATTTCATCACCACTAAATGAAATAGTGACCGAATTTGTGTTAAATTCATCAAATGCAGCTAACGGTGTGCTACTTTCTGTAGAAGGCGTAGGATCAACTGGTGTTGTATCGTTGTTGTTATCGTCGCTACAGGATACAATGAAAGTGATGGCTGCTAATAATAGGAAATGTGTGAACTTTGAGTGTTTCATTTTCTGCTGATTAGTTTGTTAATAGATGTTTTTTTAAGACTTGTGTAGAAGTAATACCAAATAAACCATAAGGTGCAACATATAAACTCGTTCATTTGGCAGTATAGTTCCTTGCAGCTTCTTTCCGTAGCTACAGCTATGCAAAAAATCTAGTGCGTCCAATACTACCAAAGCAACTTCGTCTCTAAAGTCGCATTTTTATAGTTTACTTGGTATAATTCAATTATAGTTAGACCTTCTTTTTTACAAAAGGTTTAATTTGAGAGAGAAGTTTCCTATATCGACCTACTACCAATTAAACAATAACTACTAATTTAAAAAATGATTAGAACCACTTTCGTGTGAATAGTTTTGTGAGTGTTTTTGGACTGAGCGTTACAATAAATCGGATGCGTTGATCAAAGCCTGGCTGTGCAATTTCCCAACCATTGTTGGAGTAGACAGGGAAATACAACTCAAAGAAATCGGGCACTAAATTTAACCGAATACCAGAATCGTATACAAAGCGCATATTGCTGCCATTATTTTTGATAAATCCTGCATCTCCGTAGGCTTCCACCCATTTCCAAAGACTGTAACTTACATTAGTCGTTCCAATCCAATCGTTAGAGAACGGATCTTCTAGTTTGGACTTAAACCCACCTTCGGCAACGATTAACTGCTGACTGAACAATCCAGTGTCTTCAGATCGACCGTAGTAATTGTAATCAAACAAATAATCGGTTGGTCTGTCCAATGCAAAACTGAAAAAATCTGAGTTGGTATCATTGAATAAGAACTTACCAAAGAAGAAACGTACATTTAATTGTCGATTGTCTCTAAACAGTTTTCTATAGTCTAAATTGAACGATATTTTAGAGAATCGTTTGGTGATTTGAAAGTCCGTAAACCAAACCATGTGGCGAATTGGATCTGGATTCGAATATACATACCGCGCATTGAAAACGCTGTAATTTGGTTCATCATCATCTGTAGAAAGCGTTGGTATTTCTGATTGTTCACGCTGTACAATTACATACCGTAAGTCAATAAATTCTTTTTGATTCGATCTAAAATCTGGATCTCTAAAACCAAAGGTTATTTTTGGTACAAAACGCGTGTATGCTAAATCTTCAGCGTAGTTAAAGTAGTTTCCGCCCACGGTAAATCGCGTAAAATACAAATCGCTTTTTTCACTTTCAATGTCATGACGATACGAAATACTTCCAGAACCTACCAATTGCTTTGAGCGCAGTCCGTACGACGGTTTTAAATCGTACAGTAAACGTTTGGTCAAAAATACTTTGTTGTATAGGCGCATTCCTGGCGTAAAGCCGTCATATAAGTTGAATCGTGCTACAGGCACAAAGAATATTTGATTGTAGTGCGGATTTTCAGCATCTTTAAAAAAGGTGAGACGTAATTTTTTATTATTCGCAAAGAAACCATTTAAAGATTTCCAGTTGTCACGCTGATTGAATTCAGGAATGATTTTGTCATAATTCAACACCAAACGATCAATACTATCGCTAGGAATTGTTACGGTTTTCTTTTTGCCGATATCGGTCACCCAATATTTAGAAACGACCGAATCATTTTTGATTCCGAAGAGTGAAATAGGGAAGTTGCCGTCGTATTTGTTTTGAATCGTCACGCGCAACGAATCGTCTACTTTTTTTACTTTTTTGATTTTGTAATCAATGCGTTTTCTCGAATCTACATAATTATTAAAATACCAATCAATATCTTTCGGCGCTTTTGATTTGAGTAAATTTTCAAAGTCTGTTCGCGTCGATAATTTTAAACGATTGTTGTTGTAATATTCTTTGACAAAATCATCAATGACCGTTTCATCAAAGTAAGATTTTAAATATTTCAATCCCACACCAGCTTTGTATTTGTTGGCGATATTATTGTTGAATTTCGTCAACGAATCTTTCGATGTGTTTAATGGTTGATCAATGTTTTTACGCGCCATCAACATGAATAAAAACGGATACTGATCGTTAAAGTTCAGTTTGGCAAATTCATACGAACGAACGCCCCAAACCTTTGACAATCCACCAATTAACTTCATGTCAGGGTAGAAGGTTTCTGCATATCCCATCATCATGTAGATTTCGATAGCGTCCGAAATCCACTTTTCCGTACGCGTATCCATCCACATAGATTCTTCAAGATTTTTCTCCAGAATTGCCTTCAAGATTTTTATTTCGTATTGAAACGCATCTGTAAAAGGTCTGACGAAAGATGGCAATTGTCCCAATCCGTATACAGGATTTTTTTTGTTGTCAATCTCAGAAATCATCATCTTCTTTCTCGGAAAATCACCAAGCTTTTCATGAATGAATTGTACCACTTTATCAACGGCAATGGCTTGTTGTTTTTCATCCAAGCGATACGGATCAAGATTAGTTGTTATCGCTACTTTGTTTGTTTGAAATGTTTTGAATTGTGAGTTTTGACGCAGTAGAATGGTAATATCTTTTACTTTTTTTGACGAAAGTTGAATCATTCCGTTTCCATCATTCACCACAGAATCCGCACCAGAAACGACTTGAAACTTTTTTGGGATGATCAACGTAATGTTATGATCAGCTTGTTCTGTGTATAAATCGTCTAAGTTTTTATTGCTGTACAATACCCAACCATTTCTGTAAGCTGCAGGCGTCATGTACCAATAACGCAAACTAAAATCGCCATTTTTGGCAAATCCATACTTTGTAAATTCATCATACGGAAGCTTGACTTCATATTTTAAATCGAGCGTAATAGATTCATTGGGTTTCAATGGTTGATTCAGCTTGACTTTTATGATGTCTACTTGTTTTTCCAAACGTATCCAATCGAGTGTGGAAGCATTCGTAGAAATATCCGCCACTGCGGTATATCCACGTTTCTTATCAGGCGCTAAGTGAAAATTTCTATGAAATTCTTCCGCAAAGCGTTTTGCCAACGGTGTGTCTTTCCCCGAAAAAGCATGACTCCAATCATTGAGGTAGATCTCTGAAAGTGTGGTGCCTGTTTCGTTTGTGTAGGTTATTTTTTGAACAACATTCAACATATTACCTTCAGTATGCAGCGTTCCTGTGACAGTATTTGTATGCTGTCCAAAAGCTGTAAAACTTAGGAATAATAGTATGTATAGCTCGAAATGGGTACGTATTGTATTCAATCTATTTTTTTATAAATTTTTTAGTTTCTGTAAAATTATCAATCTTAATATAGTAAATGCCTTTCGGTAGGTCGGAAACATTTATGTTGGTAATATCGTTATTTTTCACCTTACCAGCCATCAATTTTCGTGCTAAAACGTCGTAAATCACATATTCACTATTAGATTTAGTAGAATTTAACATAAATGCCAATTCATTGTCGGTTACGTTTCCACGAACAAACTGAAATGTGCTTGCAGCCGTAAATTGATCCGTACTAAGTAATTGTTCGTTGGTTTCCAATTCCATCACTACAGGTAAGTGATCGCTCATGTCATATAAAGCATTTCGCAATGTTTGTGAGTAACTTACACCAGAACCTGGAACTTCTGCACAGTCCGCAGAATTTATTTCACGATTGAAACAGTTTGGATTCAAGTTGTTACCGTACGCTTTGTACGAGTTGGGTTTGTAATATAAGTCCGTTCCTGTCAACAGGTTTTCAGAAGTCATGATAAAATCAAAACGATCGTCAAATCCGCCAGTGGCGCCACCCAAACCGCCTTGTGTACGAGTTGATTGTGTAAATACATCTATAAAACTGCTATTGGTATGCCAATCGCCCAAACGATTGATTGGATCTGCCAAGGTGATCGCGTTTACAGGATCTGTAAGTTTTTGAAACGTAATGTCGTTGCTTGTATACAGGTTCAAATCGCCCGCAAAGATGACTTTACTATTGGGATCAATCGTAGACAAATAGGATGTTAATTCTTCCACCATTAAAAAACGGCGTATTTCATCTTCAGGAGAATTTCCCGCTTTTAAATGTCCTACAAACACTTCTATGATTAGTGGGTTTGTTGCTTGATTTACCGTATTTAATTTTAAGGTATACCTGTTAAAATCGCGTAAGGTTGTTGTGATGATGTCTTGTCCTTCCAAAATAAACTTAGAACTATCGTAATAGATTAAGTTTTGAAGCAAGTTGGAGTCACTTCCCATATCATCCGAAGTATTGTTAAAATAGGTTGCTTGCGCATAATTTGGATTGATCATTTGCAAACGCGCGTCAATTAATCCTGCGCCAAACGCGTCGTTTAGTTCACATACCATAAATAAATCGGGCTGATAGTCGGTGATGATGACTTCTAATTCATCGAGTCGATTCAGTGATAACTCAGGAAAATTTAAAAGATTGTAAAACATCGTTTTAATGTTTTCCTGCGCAATTGTTTGTTGTAGTCCTAAGCCTAGCAAGCAAAGGATGAGTAATTTTCTTTTCATTTTTTTCTTTTTCGGGTATTGCACCAACTAAATCATAAAATAAAGCTAATAATTCGTTCCTATCTTGTAATTACTTCGTAAAAAATAAAACCATAACTAAGGCTATGCTTGTATTTTGTGTCTTGTCTTTACATGAAATCATTCAAATTATTTTAGCTTCATTTTATGATTTATTTGGTGTATTATTCTACAAAACTTCGGTTAGAAGTTAGGACTTAGGTTGGATTTTTTATAGAATGCGTCTAAGATATCCAGTACTTCATCTTCGTTATCTACAATGTGAATCAGGTCTAAATCGCCTGCACTGATGTTTGAAAATTTTTCTAAGAGTGTATCTTTTACCCAATCCATTAAGCCAGACCAGAATTCAGTTCCTACCAAAATGATAGGAAATTTGTCAATTTTTTTTGTTTGAATAAGCGTAATCGCTTCAAATAGTTCGTCTAAGGTTCCAAATCCGCCAGGCATGACTACAAATCCTTGTGAATATTTTACAAACATTACTTTACGTACAAAGAAGTAGTCAAAGTTGATACTTTTGTCCGCATCAATATAAGGATTGTCGTGCTGCTCAAAAGGCAATACAATGTTCAATCCTACGGAAGTTCCGCCACCAAGATGCGCTCCTTTGTTTCCGGCTTCCATAATTCCGGGACCACCGCCCGTAATAACGCCATAGCCGTGATCTACAATTTTGTGTGCAATCTTTTGTGCAAGTTTGTAGTATTTGTGATCAGGTTTTGTACGTGCCGAACCGAAGATGGATACGCAAGGACCTATTTGACTCATTTTCTCGAATCCATTTACGAATTCGCCCATTATCTTAAAAAGTGCCCAAGAATCATTCGTTTTTATCTCATTCCAGCCTTTGGCATTTTTTTCTTTTCTCATGTAATTATATTTTAAATCAAAACGTGCTAAGATACTATTTTATGTAGAATTTTGATATAACTTTTTGAGCATATTAACATAATTCAAATCTTAATTGTAAAGACAAAATGAAGTAAAAAAATAACAGCTCTAAATAAAGTATTGGTAAAGAGGGTAAAACGCTGAATGATAATTGTCTACTTGTTGTGTATTATTCGAAGCTATCAAAAAAAGGATCAGGTTCTTGTGACCATTCTTTATTCCAAATGATGTCTTTAGTTATTAATTTTTGAATCATTTCCTTTAAATAACCATTATAAGTAGCTTCTTGTTTTTGATTTTTTTCTTGACCATAATTGTTTGTAACTACATTAATTTCATGATTTCCTAAAAAAACAATTAGCAAATATGGTTCATTTTCTAAATCCAAGCCGTCATATCTGTTTCTAGATAAAACAATATGTGAAAGCATTTGACCTGCACGTAATTTTTCATCAAGGTGTAAAGCTCGCATTTCATGTATCAATCGAAAGGTACTTTCTTTGTAAGGGTAATCAGTACTATATTTTTCATAAACATATTCCATCTGTTTCCAACTTTCCTTAAAGTCATCAATGATTTGTTGATTATGTTTTTCTTCCATGTAGAATGATTTTTTATGTAATTACAAATCCAACCACTTTTTAAACACCGCAACTTTGTTTTTTCCAATAACAATGTCAATTTCCGAAACAGGTTGCATTTCTATTTTAAGTGCGCTGTTTCCGTATTTAATGATTTTGTCAATCGCATAAATGGCCACAATGGTTTGTCGGTTGGCTCTAAAGAATAATTTTGGATCGAGCGATGCGTATATTTGATCTAAACTATCGTTAGCCGTGAAGCGTTTGCCGTCTTTTCGAACTACATACGAGATGGAGTTTTCTACGTAGATATACGAAATATCAGTGATGGCAATTGGCATCAATTCGTTTCTAATGTAAGTGAGCAGTCGTTGTTTTGGTACTTCTTTTTCTTCTTCAGCTTCTTTTTCTGTTTCCTTTTCCGTTTCTATTAGTGGTTCTGTATTGGTTTGCAATTCTTCAATGCTTTTTTGGTAATTTTCTAAAGAATCGTTCAATTTTGACAGATTTAACACGCCGTCTTCAAACTTCGCCGATTTGCGCTCAATGATTTGTTCGTAATAGGTTGACAATACTCTGATGATGATTAATAGTAATAGTAAAAGAATTAATCCGAGAATGAGATACGTAGTTTTTACTTGTTCCGTAAAAGAATTTGTTTGCAATTTGATGTTGTCAATATTCAAATGTGCGGCGATGATCATATCAGAATTCGCAATAGGACGAAGGGCAATAATTTCAGTAGTTTCCGGGTTGTCGTTGTCAATATTTTCTATGTGATTATATAATTCTTCGCCTGTAATCACACTTTGCATATTGGAAACCGTGTTGCTTTTTTGCTCGTTTTTGGAACGTAATTTTGTTACATCAGGATGGCAGATAATCATGCCGGACCAATCAAAAACTGAGAGATATACACTTTCATTGTCACTTCCAGCGACAGCTTTTTGAATGCTATTCACAATCGTATCTTTTGGCACCTTGTTATCCAAAGCCATGGCGCTTAAAGTACTTACTTGCTGAATTTCTTGTGTAGCGAGATTGATCGTGTTTTGAAGCTTCACAATACTCTTATATTTAATGGTAAGCGGATGTACTACCAAACTCACAATGGCTACATATACCAACACAAAACTGATGGTTGTATAGAGATAAATTCTATAATTTTTCATGAAAGATCACTATTCTTATTTATAACACTAAAATACTATTTCGAATGATTTTATCACTAAAACCCACTGGTTATTATTCCTTTTTACACAGTTATTTTCCGTTTTAGAAACTTTGAACACCTTACAGAGTCAAGAAAGTAGTATTTTTACCGTATTGTGTTACTAAAAAGTTGTGTACGCACAAAAAAACTTTTTTTACTATTATGAAATTTAAAAAGCGACAAAAATTTATATTTGCATTCAGTCTCATTGGAATGATTTTGTTGTTTGCATATATGTATGTCAATAGGGAAATTATTGATACGACAAAAATTCAGGCAGAGGAAACATTTACTTCGAATGAACTTTTGTCAAAATTTCAGCAGCAACAGCAAAATTTAGCAGATTTCATTGAGAAAGCGATTGAGATTGAAGGAAAAATTAAGGAAATCACCTTTCAGGACGGGAAATATAGTTTAATTTTAAAAGGAGAATCAGATATTAACTATATATTGTGCGAAATGCAAGCCGATCAAAATACGGATGTTGTAAAGCTTCAAGCAGGACAGCACGTAAAGTTGAAAGGAATTTTAAAAGGATTTTTGATGGATGTGATCCTATTGCATTGTGTAATTATATAAGCAGCATTATATGAATAAACTTTTACTAGTTGTTATTTTTAGTAGTTTTTTTAGCGTAACAGTTAGCTCTCAAACCAGCGAATTTATTGAAAGACAAGGACAGGTTACCTTTTTTTCATATACTTCTGTAGAAAATATTCAAGCGACCAATAATCAAGCATTGAGTCTTTTTAATCCAGCTTCACAAGAAATTGCTGTGAGTATTTTAATGCGTGCTTTTGTGTTTAAAAAGTCGTTGATGCATGAGCATTTTAACGAAAGTTATATAGAATCCGATTTGTATCCGAAAGCATCATTTAATGGAAAAATTATAGGATTTGATTCTGCAGAAACTTCACAAACACGAATCATAAGAGGCGATTTCACGCTGAAAGATAGCACCAAACCCATTGACATTAAGGCAACCATTACAAAAACGGCAGAAGGATATACCATTTCGGGAACCTTAGATATTTTGATTGATGATTATAATATTAAAGTGCCGCCGTTATTATCGCCAAATATTTCAAAGAAGATAGAAGTTACGTTTAACTTTAATTATGCGTCGTATGAAAAGTAAATTTATACTCCTTGTACTTTTGTGGAGCGTGACTCCTAGTGTCGTTGCTCAAAATTTATTAGATAAATTGAATGATGAAACGTCAACGATAGACAATTACACGATGTCTACGTTTAAAGCGACGCGTATTTCTATTGGACATTCGGTGGAAACTCGCAAACAAAATACGCTTGAAATTTCGTTTATGTCACGCTATTGGAACATTCCGAATTCGAGTGGAAATTCCTTTGTGGCAGATAGAATGTCGGCGCGTTTTGGATTGGATTATGGTATTTCGGATCGCTTGACTTTTGGAGTTGGCTATGGCGTTGGGATTCCTACGGGAATTTTGGATTCGTACCTAAAATATAGATTGTTACGACAAACCGATAGCGGAAAAACACCGTTTAGTGTCACTTTGTTACAAACTGCTTCGTATCGAACGCGTTTTATCAACGGAGTTGAATCACGAAACGATTTTGGAAGCAAACTCGCTTTTACCACACAAGCGTTGATTGCGCGTAAGTTTACCAGAGATTTTTCTTTGCAAATTGCTCCAACCTTTATTCACAGAGCTTCTTCACGTTCGCCTTTGGACGATCACAATCATTTTGCGTTAGGTTTTGGCGCACGGTATAAACTTGGGAATCATGTTTCCGTGGTTTCTGAATATTATTATGTTGCCAACGAATTGGAATCGCGTAGAACCTACGGAGCTTTTTCTTTAGGTGCCAATTGGGAAGTCAGCAAATTGATGTTACAGTTTAAAATGACCAACAATCCGTTTTTTGCAGAAGACTCTTTTATCACGCAAACTACGAGGAATTTCAACACTAACGATGGTAATTTCTTTTTTGGGTTTCATGCCACGTATCATTTGCAGTTGTAGGTGAGAATTATTTGTATGAACTTATTGCTTATAACTTGAAGAAATACTTAAAAATTATCATGAAAACGGCAAAAAGCGAAGTGAAAGCTTGGTTTTGTTTTTTCAAAAATAAAGTTCTTATTAAGTAAATTGATCTTGATTTTAAGCGGTGCTAATTTTAGTATTGAATAGTAAAACTCATAAGAAAGGCATTCTTAGAAGTGCTAAGAATGTCTTGTTTTTTTTTTGAAATTATTGGGTTGTGTAGTTGTGTAGCGGTTACCGTTGTTGGTAGTAGTTTTTTCAAATGTATAATTTCCAGTTTTTGTCGGCTTTAAATCCGTGTTCAGGTTCAGCCACTTTTTTTATTTTAATTCCGTTTTTTATTCGTTCAGAGTATAATTCCAATTGTTTTGATTTTATGTACTCAATTTCATTTTCAGTCACTTCGTTATTCCAAGTTATAGTTTCGCAAACAATACACTCATTTTCTCTTACAGCAACAATTCCGCAAGCTCCACAAGGTTTTAAGGAGTTCATAAATTCAGATACATAATCAAAATCAAATTCTTTAAATCTTATTGGCACATTTTGAATAAATTCATACCAACCAATATTATCATTTTTCAGAGTGATTTTCTTCTGCATTTTTACAATAAATAACTCATTATAGTTTTCTAAAAATCGAACACTTTTGATTTCTTTCCAATGATACTGCTCTGGTTTCGCACCAAAAGGTTTCTTTATTAGAAAACCTTTTTCAATCAATTTAATTTCGGTGAGTGGCGAAACCATATTTCTTAAAAATATTTTCCGCATTAAAAATCCAATCATTTCTCTTGTTTACGAATTACTGCCAACGAGAAGATCAACCCAAAGTTTGCGAAAAAGTCATGCCTTGGGATATTGTACCCCGAGTCGAAAATAATCGGTGGCAACAAAAGTAGAAAGAACACGTTCACATCAAACTCTGTTAGGACTTCTACGGCAGAGAGAATGGCGACGTGGTTACTACTGTTGATGAGCCCTCCAATAAGCACACCGAACAACAAGAGGAGGCCTGC
>CAZHSA010000076.1:0-12631 GCA_964535135.1 uncultured Kordia sp. | reverse complement strand
TCTGGCCAATTTTGCATACGTCATAATGATTTTGTATTCACCATTTTTAAAATCTTTAAAAACTGGCGTAATTACAGGAACTTTCAACGCTTTTGCATCTACAGCTTTGTAATATTCGTTGCTTGCTAAGTTTACAAATAACTCATCAGCTTCTAGTTCGTCATTTAATTGTGAAGTGACTTTCTTTTTCCAGAATTCATATAAATTTTTATCCTTTCCAACAGGTAATTTTGTGCCCATTTCCAAACGATACGGTTGTATTAAATCCAATGGTTTCAACAAACCATATTGTCCTGAAAGAATTCGCAACGTACTTTGTAACGTGTCAATTTTGTCTTCGGGAAGTGTAAAAGCATCCAATCCTTGAAAAACTTGTCCACTAAAGGTATAAATACTTGGACGTGCATTTTCGGTAGTAAATGGCAATGCCCATTCTTGGTTTCGCTGATAATTCAAATCTGCCAACGCATCTGAAATTTTCATCAAGCTCGATAATTGCTTGCGCGATTTTTTCTTCAGTACCTTACTCAATCGTTCAGCTTCTTTTAAAAAACAAGCTTCCGTATATTTTTCGGTTGGAATACTACTTTCTAAATCTAAGGACTTTGCAGGAGATATAACAATCTTCATAAATCTTCTTTTTCTTTTTTTGAATGTTAAAATTACACTTTTTCTGTGACTATTTTTCCGTTTATAAACCCAAAATTATAATCACCTCTAATATGAAAATCAGCAGGAAACGCATCTTCAAGTGTTGGATACCATTTTTTCTTGGCATTATTTACAAGAATAAACAAACCTTCGGCATTTCCCAATACGCAAAAACGATCAAAACTTCCATCGTAAATTTCAATCGGACGCATGGCATTAATTTGATGATACAAAGCTTCATTATCTTCTGAAACCATTCCGATTTCACTAATACTTAATACATCTGCCGTAGAAAACGGATGCGTATTGATGATGTCTAAATCTCTTCGCGCAATGAACTCTACAATGTTTTTGTCTTTATCATAAAAATACAACGCGTCAGCATTCCAGCCTGAAAAATCAGCAATTTGTTCGCCTTCACATAGTAAAATATCCGTTCGCTTTTGAATCCATTCCAATGCTTGTTGAATTTTATATGAAGAAATATTCATCGCAAAATGAGCAGGATGCGTACGATCAGCTGTTACAAAAGTGAGTAGTGAAACTCCAACTTTCACTGTAAACGTTCCCGCAGCAGCGGCAACTAAAGGCAATTCCAACACTTGCGTGTAAAAATGTTGCTGCGCTTCTAAATTTGTAGTAAAAAGAGTTAACTCGCTAATTTTCATAATTTAAAAGTAATGCTTTACAAAAAGAAAAAACAGTGTTCTAAAAAGTTATCTTTTATACAAAAATAAAGGTTTCTTATGATGTTAAAAATATCTGTTTTTGGTTTTCTTCTCACCTTTTGAATTCTTATATTGTTTTCCTTAATTTTATATATGGACGTAGTACTGGTCGCTATTGGCGTAATTGGATTTGTTTTAATATTGATTGTGGCATTTCAATCAAAGACAACAGCAGAAAAGGAAGAAGAAGCACGTTTACAAAAAAGCTTGGAAGATGATCGTATTTTTGATCCTGAAACTGGTGTGTATATTTCTTTGGAAGAAGCAGAATCTGGTCAGTGGTCTACGGACGATCGGGAAAAACATTATATGCCTGAGCAGCAATTGTCGGAAGAAGGAGACAATCTTAAAATGACAATTGATTTTCTTAACAACAATGAATATTATACAAAAACGGGACCACTTCCAGATGCTGAGTATGCTACTATTGAATCAAGTAAAATATTGAGTAAGTATGAAGATTGGTCCTATTCTAACACCTTAAAGTTTGAAAAAGGATATGTGTTTCTTCCTATGGTAGAAGAAGGTTTTGATGGTTCATTACTGATGTTTTTAGTAAAAATTAATTCTTTAAAAGGGCATTATTATTTAAGAGAAAAAGAAACCGTCGAAAAATTCTTTGATCTTTTAAGAAAAGATGATGATTTGAGCTTAAAAGATTACGAAAGTTTCACATTTAGACGTTCTAAAAACATTCAAGAAATAAATCAATTTCTTAAAGTTTTTGAAGGTGAAAAAGGTTTAGAAATCGAAATTAATGATACCTATTTACTCATAAAAACGCTAAAATTGGTGAATATTGAAGACATTAAGAGAATTGAACGAGTTATTCAAAAAATCACTTTTTAAATAACATGCCCGAATAATTCGTCTGTAACAAAACAATTATTTTATACTCTAATTGGTGTATGAAAATTAAATCGAACGCATTACCAAAAGAGTTTGACTCTCCATTTTACATAATGAACAAAACATTTTGTCGTGATTTTGAACATTATATTTTCACAAAAAAAGGACTTGTAAAAGGTGTTTACAATGCGTATTCATATATAGTTTATGGAAAAATAGAAACAAATCGACATTGGGATGTAACCTATAAAAAAGCAGTATATACAGGAACAGGAAATTTATTATTTAAACGAAAATCTGAAACTTTATTAACGTTGGGCAAGTGGATTTGTGATGATTTTAAAACACCACATAAACGTATTTTTATTCGCAAAAAAAGACCTTTTGATCGTTTGCGTGTTTCGTATTCCAACATGAAGCAACATCCAAAATATGTAATGAAATTAGAAGGCAAATCTTCCGCCTTGCTAAATGAAATGTTACACATTTTTCAACCGCTTTTCGACTCAAAAGAACTGTATAGAGTTCAACTAAAACAAAACAAACTCACTATAGAATTACGAAGCGAAGAGCAGCATTTTGATATTTTAGATAAATTGCTAGAGATGTAAATTTTGCATTTCGACTGCGCTCAATGTGACTGGTTTTGGGTTTGTAAACTATTAAACTCAAAAACTAATGCACTCACCAACTAACCAACTACAAACTCCCCAACTAATTCACTTCCATACTTCATAAAAAACACTATCTTGCAGCGCTAAAAATAAGTGTGATGAAATTAATGAAATCCGTTGATAAAGTGTTAGCCCAAATGGGAAGTTCAAAAGCAACCAAACGTGCGTATAACGAACCATTAACTACTGAACAAACAAAACAAATTCCTGGAGAACTGATTGCAGCTTCTGAAGTTGGGGGAATTTGGGCTGCAGTTCAAGAATTGAATGGATACATGTTTATGGAATTGATTGTTTTAGACACTACAAAAATCAAGACGTTTAAAGGTGCTACCTTGAAATTTTTAGGCGAAAATGAATTGACGCTAACTTCTGACAGCAAGGAATTGAAATCTGACTTTTCAGATACTTTTAATAGATGGGTGACACAAATTAGTGTAGAAGTTACTAAGAAAGACCTCAACTATATCAAAAAGAAAAAATACACGCAAGTTCAACTCAACGTGAAAAAGAAATCAATGTTGTTTGATGTGAAGAAATAGTTTTTCGGGTGTTAGGTTTTGGGTTTTAGGTGTTTGAAAAATACTTTTCATTTAGTATTTGATCCTAAGCTAGTAAACCTGTAATCTCTTAAACTTCTATTTTGTTAAATTGTTTTTTGTGGATTTGTCTTTTGAAATCTATCAATACTAACATCTCACTCCTAGTAAAATCTACAAATCCGCATGCTTTGAATAGTTGCGCCATTTTTCAATACATTCGGTCATGTCGTTTGGAACATCTGAGTTGAAACTCATTTTTTCTCCTGTTCTTGGATGAATGAATCCTAAGGTTTTGGCATGTAATGCTTGACGCGGTAAGATTTTGAAGCAGTTGTCTACAAATTGCTTGTATTTAGTAAATGTAGTTCCTTTTAAAATGCGCTCGCCTCCGTAACGTTCGTCATTGAATAAGGTATGACCAATATGCTTCATATGTACACGAATTTGATGCGTACGACCTGTTTCTAACTGGCAAGAAACCAACGTAACATATCCTAAACGTTCTAAGACTTTGTAGTGTGTAACAGCAGGTTTTCCTTTGTCAGCATCTTCTCCATAATATACCGTATTTTGCAATCTATTTTTTGGATGACGTCCAATATTACCTTCAACCGTGCCTTCATCTTCTTCCACATTTCCCCAAACTAACGCATAATAAATTCGCTCCGAAGTTTTATTGAAAAACTGCTTTGCCAAATGCGTCATGGCTTCTTCCGTTTTGGCTACCACCAACAATCCGCTGGTATCTTTGTCAATTCGGTGTACCAATCCTGGACGCTCATTAGAGTTTTTTGGAAGATTGTCAAAATGATAAATCAATGCGTTGATCAACGTTCCTGAATAGTTTCCATGTCCTGGATGCACGACCATTCCTGCTGGTTTATTGACCACTAGTAAATCGTCATCTTCATATACAACATCAATTGGAATGTCTTCGCCTACCAACAAATTTTCATACGGCGGATACGCAAATAAAACCTTGATAACGTCGTTTCCTTTGACTTTGTAATTCGATTTTACAGGTTTGTCATTCACATAAATATTACCATCTTTAGCTGCTTGTTGAATTTTATTTCGTGTTGCACCTTCAATAAAATTCATCAAATACTTATCAACGCGTAACGGCTGCTGCCCTTTTTCGGCGGTAAATGAATAGTGTTCGTATAAATCGTCCGATTCTTCTTGTGGTTGTGGAAAGTTATTCTCCTGCATCATTGTCATTTTCATCAGTATTACTAGCGCCAGGACGTTTTCCGTTTCCTAAAATCAGTTCGATTTTAGACATTTTTGGAAGTCTGTCATTAGGCTTAATGTCTTTGCCTTTATATTTTAATCCCAACACCATATCCTTTCCAATATTGTCTTTGTACGTCACTTTTTCAACCTCAAATCCAACTGCGTTTAATGTAGATTCTGCCGTTCTTCTTGTAATTTGAATGACATGCGGAATCGTTACTTCTCTATATTTTGATGGATTGATTTTTAAGTAAATTTTTCGTCCTTCTTTTACTTTATCGCCCGCATCAGGATATTGTTCGATGATGGAATACGCAGGAAAATCTGGATTGTAATTTACCGTATCTTGTAAAATGTAGTCTAAATCATTTTCTTCCAATTTCGCAATGGCTTCTTCCGAAGAAAGCTTTGCCAAATCTGGAACCGTTTTAAATTCTCCGTGATTGGTTGAATAATCGAGCCATTGGGTAATTAGAAAAACCAAAACGATTACAACTAAAACTGCAAATCCAACTTGTTTAAAAATTACTTTTAAAATAGGGAATCGGTCAAAAAAGGCTTTTATCGCCCCAAGAATCTTTTTAAAATTCATTTCTGCTACATTTTTAAAGGACAAATATACATACTATTATTCCTAATATTCCACTTTGATTTGTCCACAAATACAATTACTTTCGTTTTTATAACGTTTATTTGAGTTATTTCTTATTAGAATGAAGAAAAATATAGCCATTATTATGGGCGGTTATTCTAGTGAATACGCCATTTCATTAAAAACGGGAAGTGTTGTACACAAACATTTGAATACAGAAAAATACAACGCATATAAAGTACATATTTTTCGAGAAAAATGGGTGTGCGTTACCAAAGATGCTCAAGAATTCCCTATCGACAAAAATGATTTTTCAGTTGTGATGGATGGTGCCAAAATTACATTTGATTGTGTATTTAACGCCATTCATGGAACACCTGGAGAAGATGGTTATATGCAAGGATATTTAGAACTCTTGGGCATTCCGCATACGAGTTGTGGCATGTATCAAGCGGCTTTGACCTTTAATAAACGGGATTTGTTATCTACATTAAAACCTTACGGAATTAAGTGTGCAACTTCCTATTATTTGAATGCTGGCGATGCCGTAAACGCGCAAGAAATTGTAGAAAAAGTAGGATTGCCATGTTTTGTAAAAGCGAACAAAGCTGGAAGCAGTTTTGGAGTTTCCAAAGTGCATACCATTGCAGAATTACCTAATGCCATTGAAGTTGCCTTAAAAGAAGACGATGAAGTCATTATTGAATCGTTTTTGGATGGTGTAGAAGTTTCGGTTGGCGTTATTAATTATCAAGGAACTGTTACCGTGTTGCCAATTACAGAAATTGTGTCTGAAAATGATTTTTTTGATTACGAAGCGAAGTATTTAGGGAAATCGCAAGAAATAACACCGGCACGAATTTCGGCTGAACTTACAGAGAACGTATCCAAAGTTGCGAAACATATTTATGAGATTTTAAAGATGGATGGCTTTTCGCGAAGTGAATTTATTTTTAAAGACGATGAACCATATTTGCTGGAAGTAAATACCGTACCTGGCATGACCGAGGAAAGCATTTTACCGCAGCAAGCAATAGAAGCAGGAATTTCCCTAGAAGCATTATTTGGCAATGCGGTGGAATTGGCTTTGGCTAAAAAGTAGTACCTTGTCATTGTTTTTTATCACAATCATTACAACATGAAACGAGCTATTTTTCCAGGATCTTTTGATCCGATTACGTTAGGACATTACGATATTATCAAACGTGGCATTAAATTGTTTGACGAAGTAATTGTCGCTATTGGCGTGAATTCTGCAAAGAAATACATGTTTAGCTTGGAACAACGCAAGCAATTTATTGAAGATTCTTTTAAGGATGAACCCAATGTGAAAGTAGTTACGTATGAAGGACTAACTGTTGATTTTTGTCAAAAAAATAATGTAGATTTTATTTTGCGTGGACTTCGAAATCCGGCTGATTTTGAGTTTGAAAAAGCCATTGCACACACCAATCGCGATTTGGCTCCGATAGAAACCGTGTTCTTATTAACTTCTGCAACTACTTCTTATATTTCTTCTTCCATCGTTCGTGAAGTCATTCACCACAAAGGGGATTATACCTTATTAGTTCCAGATACTGTACGCGTATAGTTTGAACCACTAAAGTTTCAAGGTTTACGTGAGACTGGAAATCGCACGCGAGCCGTGTACAAGATGTCTAAAATCTAACAGCAAAAGCGATCTAAGAGATTCCCGCCCAAGCGGGAACAAGTCTAAAAGCGCAAAGCGCGGTCTAACAGGCGAAGCCGAATCTAATAATCTAAAAGCGAAGCAATCCAAAAAACTACATATACTTCTGAATCAACATAAATAATTGCTTGGCTACAAACGGTTTTATAATCATATCGTTCATGCCTGAATTAATGATTTTTGGCAAACTATCATCCAAAGAAACAGCCGTAAACGCAATAATCGGCACTTTTTTATTGAATTTTCGAATGGCAGAAGTCGCTTCGTAACCATCCATTTCGGGCATGTGAATGTCCATCAAAATCAAGTCATAATGATTGTTTTTTACAATTTCAATGGCTTCAGCTCCACTTGCTACAATATCAGTAGTGATTTGCTTGGTAGAAAGAATCTTTTGTGTCAACATTTGGTTGATTTTATTATCATCTACCACCAACATTTTTAACTGACTAAAATCTACATCATCAATATCAACTTCGGCATGTATATCTGTATGTTCAGTCGCTTTCGGGAAACGAATATCAAACGTAAACGTAGTTCCAACATTGACTTTACTTTCTAAATGTATGTCGCTATCGTATAACTGTAAAAGTTTTTTCACAATTGACAATCCCAAACCAGAACCTTGATATTCTTGATTGGCGGCATCATGATTTTGAGAAAATACTTCAAATACTTTTTCCTGCTTTTCCTTCGGAATTCCAATTCCAGTGTCTTGCACGCAAAAATGCAACTGTACATCTTCGGCAGTTTCTGCTAATTTTTCAACACTCAAACGAATGGTTCCGTTTTTGGTAAACTTGATCGCGTTACTGATAAGATTGATCAATATTTGAGAAATTTTCAAACTATCACCGACTAATAATTCAGGAATTTCTGTGTCGTAAGCAATGTTGAGTTCGTTTTCTTGATCTTTAATCAACAAATCGAACGACTTGATGATATTATCAATATTCGCCTTCAAATTAAAGGTAGATTCTCCAATGGTAATTGTATTATCTTCCAGCTTGTTGGCTTGCAAGATATTATTCACCAAAGACAATAAATGATCACCCGAAAATTTTAACGATTTTAAGTATTGCTGTTGCGATGGTTTTGGATCTTCTTCCAATAGTAAATGTGTAATTCCGGTAACGGCGTACAAAGGCGTGCGCAATTCGTGACTCATCATAGAGAAGAAGTTTGACTTCGTTTTTGACGTCATTTCTGCTTTTAACTTTGCTTCTTCTAGCTTGTTGTACTTGATACGAAGTAATTTGTTACTTTTTATCTTTTTGTAGATTGCTTTTACTATGAGCGTTCCTAAAATAAGACAACCTATCAACAACAAAATAATGATGATGAGCACGACTTTGAATCGGTTGACAATGATGCTTTTTTGATAGTTTTTTGCTTCTAATTCATCTAACTTTAGTTGATCTTTACTTAGACTATACTCTGTATGTAACTCTTCTGTTAAGCGTTTTTCATCGTCATTCAGGCTCTTTTTTAGATTTTCTTGATACTTAAGTTCGGCCTCTCGTTGTTTTTCAATATTTCCTTGCGATTTGTAGATGACGGATAACTGATGGTACGAAGTTGCCAAATTACTTACATGCACATATTCATGATGAATGTGTTTCTCTAAGAATTGTTGTGCATTTTCATAATCACCCAAATGATAATAAGCTTCGCCTTTTACAAACTCCAAAAAATTCAAGCTAGCAATAAAAAAGACTTTATTATTTTTAGAAGCTTTCACGCGCGTTTCCACTTCTTCAACAAATGCTAACACATCATCGTACCTTTTTTCAGCCTGTAACAAGGCTATTCTTGGCCAATCGAGCAATAATTTATCTTCAACATTATCTGTAGTCTTGGCAAATTCTTGAGCAGTGGATAAATATTTGTGTGATGCTTCAAATTTTTCTTGTTGTTGCATCATTTGAGATAAATCTTGATACACTAATAAAATCTGACGCGTATTGTTTAACTCTTTGTGAATCGCCAATGACTTTTCAAAGTACTTTTGTGCTTTCCCCATGTAATTCATACGTCGGTACGTTGTTGCTAACGCATAATAGGAAGACGCTAAAGAATTATCATCTTCATTGCTTGTAGCATGCTGTATAGCGATGTAACTGTACGAAAGCGCCTTTCCATACTTATAATCACGAGCAAGATTAAATGCTTCATCGTTTAGTTTTTTAATACTATCAAATGACACTGTCTGCGCGCTCAATTGCACACATACAAACCAACAAAGGACGCTATGTAAAAGATGGCTATTCTTCACTTGCTTGGTGGATTACATCGTCAATTTTATCATACAAAATTTCTGGCTCAAAAGGTTTGCTTATCACGCCGCTTATTGTTGTATTTACAGCTTTTGCATAGGCATCCGAAACTTCCATCGCAGTCAATAAAATGATCGGAATATCATAATTGTTTTCGCGGATTTTTTCAATGGTTTCCAAACCGTTCAATTTTGGCATGAACATATCCATCAAAATCAAATCAAATTTTTGCGTTTCTATAATATCCAATGCCGAAAAACCGCTCAGCACCACTTTGGTTTGAATTTGTTGGCGTTCAAGAATTTTTTGAGTTAACAATCCATTTACGGCATTGTCATCCACAATTAAAACACTGAGATCTTTAAAATTATAGGTTTTATGTTGAAATTCGACATCGTCTTCTATTTGTGTGATTTTTACTTTTTTCAACGCTAACTCAAAGTAAAATTCAGAACCTCGATTGAGTACGCTTCGCAAGTGTAGTTTAGATTTTAATACTTTTAACAGATTGTTTACGGTGGTTAATCCCAACCCTAAATCCAAATATCCATTGTCTTCGCTAAGAATGATTCCTTTTTCTAAATTTTCAAAAATGATGTGTTTTTTTTGTTGTGGAATTCCCAAACCATTGTCTTTTACTGAAAATTTCAACACAACGGTTTCCGCAGTTTCCGTAACTTGTTTAACACGCAAGCGAATGTTTGCTTCCATATTGTAGCGAACCGCGTTGTCCAACAAATTGAAAAGAATTTGCGAAATCTTCAAACTGTCGCCTAATAACTGCTTTGGAATGTGTTCGTCAATTTTAACATCAATTGTATTGCGGTTTTCTTTTACTAGAAAATTCACGGAAGTAATGACATTTTTGACATTTTTTCGCAAATCAATATTCTCTTCAATCGCTTTCATTTTGCTCGCTTCTACCTTATTCATTTGTAGAATATTGTTGATAATTGCAAGTAAATGTTCGCCCGAAAACTTTAACGACTTTAAATATTTTTCCTGAAACTTTTCAGGTTCTTCTAACAGCAATAAATTGGTCATTCCAATAATTGCATACAAAGGTGTACGCAATTCATGACTGATTAATGAGAAGAAATTGGTGCGAATTTTAGACACATTTTCAATTCGTTTTTTAGCTTCTATCAATTGTTTATTTTGTCCACTCAACAAAGCATTTGTGCGCACTCTTGCACGTTGATTCAAGTAAAAAACACCGGTAAGTAATACCAAAACCACTAAAATGATGACTAAAATCGTAGTGAGTCTTTGAAAATTATCAATATACAACTCCTTCGTTTTCTGGTCTTCTTCAATCGCTTCCAACCGATCTTCATATTCGTCAATTCCGTATTTTAAAACAATTTCCGAAAGGAGTTCTTCTTTTTTATAATTACTGAACGCTTCGTACGCTTCAATATGTTTGCTTAGCGCTTCCAGCTCTTCCTCCTTCTCGCCTTTTTTAGCATGTATCGCTGTCAAATCTTGATATGCTAACGACAATACTTCTAGGTGTTCTTTGTGAGCATCGTTGCAGATAGAAATTGCGTTTTTGTAGAAAGTTTCAGCTTCGTCTAAATTTCCTTGTAAAAAAGAGGCTTTTCCACTAAAATAATACGCGCCTTGCAACATATCATGATACGGCAAATAGTTTGGATTATCATTACAATAGGCGATCACTTTTTGAAAGCAATCTTTGGCTTTATCGTACGCACCTTTACTTAAAAATAACTGCCCTATATAATATTTTGGTTTTATCGAACTAATGTCATCTTGAAATTGTTGTGACAATGACAAGCCTACTTTTAAATGTGTTTCTGCGGCGTCTATTTGATCATTTTTGAATAAATAATGACCAATATCGCTGTGAATCTCCATCAAGCGTTTTTTATTATTTTTTTTGGTGAAATATACAATTGCCCTGTCGAAGTTTTGAATGGCGCGTTCCTTAAATAGCATTTGAATGTACACTGTTCCCAATGCACAATATCCTTCCGCAATTAGACTATCATTTTGTATAGAGGAAGCGTGTTTCAATGCGCGTTCGCTGTAGCGAATGGCCTGATTAAATTTCCGTTTGGCAGAGAGTTCTTTTGCAGCTTTTTGTAGCGCAACAATGCTGTCTTTAGAAATAACATGTGCTGTTTGTCCACGCATTGCAGTTGCAAAGACGAAAAGTAATAAAAATACTCGTAAAGCGATCATGTGTAAATAGTAGGCTAAATCAGTGGAAAAGATACAAAAATTAGCCTAGTTTTTAGATTTTTAACACTTTTGGCTTGATTTATTTTTGCAAATCCATCATTACATAGTATCGAGGATCATCTACAGCATCTTCAATAACATTGGCTAATTTGGGAGAAGCTTTAATCATCAAAGCCTTACAATCGTCACTTAAGTGTTTGATTCGCAATTGCTTCCCAGCAGCTTGATATTTTTGTGTGAGATTAAAAATAGCTTCCAATGCAGAGTGATCTGAAACACGTGATTCCATAAAATCAATCACCACAACATCAGGATCATTTTTTATATCAAATTTACTACTGAACGCTTGAATACTCCCAAAGAATAATGGTCCAAAAATCTCGTATACTTTTGTTCCATCTTCCAATGTTTTCTTACGCGCACGAATACGTTTTGCATTTTCCCAAGAAAATACCAACGCAGAAATGATCACACCTGCAATCACGGCAATCGCTAAATCTTTCCAAACGGTGATTAACGAAACGGCAATCAATACAATAGCATCACTCAAAGGAATTTTATTCAAAATTCTAAAACTACTCCAAGCAAACGTTCCAATGACTACCATAAACATGACACCGACTAATGCGGCAATTGGCACTTGTTCTATCAATCCAGAAGCAAAAAGAATAAAACACAATAAGGCAACTGCAGCAACAACTCCCGAAAGTCGTCCGCGTCCGCCACCTTTAATATTTATGATAGATTGTCCAATCATGGCGCAACCGCCCATTCCACCAAAAAGTCCGTTTAAAATATTTGCGCCACCTTGTGCCAAACATTCGCGGTTTCCGTTTCCACGTGTTTCTGTTAATTCGTCTACCAAGTTTAATGTCATTAAGGATTCTATCAATCCAATCGCTGCTAAAATTAACGCATATGGCGCCATGATCCATAAGTTACTCCAAGACCACAATTCCGCAGAAAATATTGCTGTTTGAAAAGTAGGCAAACCTCCTTTTAATCCTGTTGATTCTCCATTACTACCTTCAACAATAAATGATTTTACCGTAGCTACATCATCGATATTTCCTAGAATTACAATGGCAGAAACTACAATAATAGCTATCAAAGCTTCTGGCAATTTCTTCGTCAATTTTGGCAATCCCCACATAATCAACATCGTCAATCCTACCAAACCAAGCATAA
>CAZHSA010000075.1:0-12645 GCA_964535135.1 uncultured Kordia sp. | reverse complement strand
ATCACTTCAAATACAAACAATTTTTGTCATAATCAATCACCGCTTTTCCCTTGCGTAAAATATCGGCGCCAATAATTCCATGTACAGGTTTGGCATCATGTTGTGTCAAAGCCATATTTACATGATCGAGATTAAACAACACCAAAGCAACGCGCTGTTTTGTCCACTTTCCAATGCGTACTTTATTACTTTTAGAAAGTTGTGTTTCCATATTTACTGCGCCCGCGCCCGCAGCTTTAATCTTGGATTCTTTTGCTTTTAGCTTGAAAATTTTCACGGCTTCAAAACCTACACAGGACGTAGAAGCGCCTGTGTCCAAAATAAAACTTCCTTCTACGCCATTAATCTTTGCTTTTACTTCATAATGATTCGTGTTGATTCTATTCAACTTAATGCGCTTATATCCTTTATCGAGTAAAAACTTTCGTAAACTTTTTTTCATCCGTAAAAATGTCTAATTATATGAAAGACAAAAATACAAATCAAAATCAGAGTCTTTGACAAATAACTCTTAAAAAAAGAAAACCTTTTTAAAATGGAGTGCTGTATAATTGTTGTGGAAAATACTATTTTTGCGCCATGATAATTACCGATACACATACACACTTATACAGTGAAGCCTTTGATGAAGATAGAGATGAAATGATGCAGCGTGCTTTGCAACAAGGCGTGCAACGTTTTTTTGTGCCTGCTATTGATTCTACCTATACAGAACGCATGTTTCAGTTGGAAAAAGACTATCCAAACGAAGTATTCTTAATGTCAGGATTGCATCCAACGCATGTAAAAGAAAATTACAAAGAAGAAATTGCGCATGTAGAAGCGTTACTAGCGGAACGCAAATTTTATGCTGTGGGCGAAATAGGAATTGATTTATATTGGGATAAAACGTTTTTAGCAGCGCAGCAAGAAGCTTTTCAATATCAAATTCAACTGGCAAAAAAATATAAATTACCAATCGTAATTCACTGTCGCGATGCCTTTGATGAAGTATTTGAAGTCTTAGAAAAAGAAAAAGATGATGCTTTATTTGGTATCTTTCACTGTTTTACGGGAACAAAAGAACATGCTGAAAAGGCGATCGGTTACAATATGAAACTCGGAATTGGTGGTGTGGTGACGTTTAAAAATGGGAAGATTGATAAGTTTTTGAATGAAATTCCACTCAAACATATTGTGTTAGAAACGGATGCGCCCTATTTAGCGCCAACGCCCTACAGAGGAAAACGAAACGAAAGCAGTTATGTGATGAATGTCCTTGAAAAAGTAGCTGCGATCTATGAACGTTCAACAGCAGAAATTGCCGAAATCACCACAGAAAATTCAAAAGCAATCTTTGGAGTTTGAAACCGAATTTGAATTTGAAACTGAACTTGAAATGTTAAATGCTGAATTTTATATTTTAAATTGAAAATCATAATTTTAAGGCAACATAATTCGAGTAAATAATCGCAAGAGTGCATACAAAATCATTCGTGAATTCGTGACGAAAACAAAAAAGGAGTTTATAAGTTTAGGAGTGTACGTTTTGAGATAAAAAGTAGAAAAAACAAATTAACAAGCAACAAAAAACGCAGCGTAGCGACCAACCCAACACCTAACACCAACCAAATGCAACAACCAAAAATTTTACTCATATACACCGGTGGAACCATTGGAATGATCAAAGATTTTAAAACAGGCGCATTAAGAGCGTTTAACTTTGACAAACTTTTAGAGCGCATTCCTGAGCTTTCTCATTTGGATTGTGATATAGAAACAATTGCTTTTGAAGATCCGATTGACTCTTCAGACATGAATCCAACCTATTGGATAAGAATAGCGACGATCATTGAAGAAAATTATAAAAATTTTGATGGCTTTGTTGTGTTGCATGGAAGTGATACCATGAGTTATTCTAGTGCAGCTTTGAGTTTTATGTTAGAAAATTTAGCCAAACCAGTCATTTTCACAGGCTCGCAATTGCCTATTGGAGATTTACGCACAGACGCAAAAGAAAATTTGATCACATCTATTCAACTTGCTTCTTTACGTGATGAAAAAGGTGATCCGCAAATAACGGAAGTTGGTTTGTACTTTGAATATAAACTATACAGGGCCAATCGTACTACTAAAATAAATGCAGAGCATTTTGAAGCATTTGCATCGCTCAATTATCCACCTTTGGCAGAATCAGGTGTGCATTTAAAAATATTTAAAGAAAATTTATACCGTGTTGATTCGGGAAAACCATTCAAAGTTCACAAAGAAATAGACAATACAATTGCATTAATAAAATTATTTCCGGGCATTACACGCGCAAGTTTGGAAGGTTTTTTAGCGTCAACAACCATAAAAGCAATCATTTTAGAGACCTATGGAGCCGGAAATGCACCTACAGAGGCATGGTTTTTAACATTTTTACAAAAAATAAAGGAAAAAGGTATAATTATTGTTAATGTTACACAGTGTTCTGGTGGAAAAGTCATCATGGGACAATATGAAACAAGTGTTGCCTTAAAAAACCTAGCAATAGTCAGTGGTAAGGACATTACAACGGAAGCTGCAGTAGCGAAACTCATGTATCTTCTTGGGAAGAAAATGGACATGACAACATTTAAAACGGTGTTCGAAACACAAATAAGAGGTGAAATGTCCTAAAAATAACTAGATATATTTCAAAAACTAAAATATTTTTTGTTATTTGCTCGACGATTTAGAGAGGTGGCCGAGTGGTCGAAGGCGCACGCCTGGAAAGTGTGTATGCGGCATAACCGTATCGAGGGTTCGAATCCCTTCCTCTCTGCATAAAAATATCGTACATTATTATAAATTTTTATATCTTTAACCCGATTAACTAACAAAATTTAAGTTCAAGAGAAATGAAAAAAGGATTTTCTATTATGGCTGTAGCCATGTTAACGATTTTAAATGTAGGTGTAGCAACTGCACAAAATGCAGCTGAAACAACAGCTAATGCTGATCAAGGTATTCACCAAATATTAAAAGATTATTTTATCAAAGGTGGACCAGGGTTCATGGGAATCGTATTGTTATGTCTTATCTTAGGATTGGCAATATGTATTGAAAGAATCATCTACTTAAATATGGCATCAACAAATAACAAGAAGTTATTAGCTAATGTTGAAAATGCTTTAGCAAGTGGTGGTGTAGAAGCTGCGAAAGAAGTAGCTAGAAACACAAAAGGACCAGTTGCGTCTATTTTCTACCAAGGATTAGACCGTATGGATGAAGGTGTTGATAACGCTGAAAAAGCAGTAGTTGCTTACGGTGGAGTTCAAATGGGACAATTAGAAAGAAACGTATCATGGATTTCTTTATTTATCGCTATTGCACCGATGCTTGGTTTCATGGGAACGGTAATTGGTATGATTCAAGCCTTCGATAAAATCGCCGCTGTAGGTTCGTTAGATGCTTCATTGATTGCAGGATCTATTCAGGTAGCCTTATTAACTACAGTATTCGGTTTGATTGTAGGTATTATTCTTCAAATTTTCTATAACTATATCATTGCAAAGATTGATAGTATTGTAAACGACATGGAAGATTCATCTATTTCTTTAATAGATTTATTGGTTCGTTACAAGAAATAATACTATCAACTTTATACAATATAAATATGAAAACATTAAAAATAATATTAACAGTCTTAATTGCCGTAATAGCACTTATAGGAGCAATTCTATATATTCTAATACTATCGGACAAGTCTACTGGAAATGGAATGATTATTGCAGGTGAAGTATTGGTTATTGTAACTGCTGCAATTGCATTGTTCTTTGGACTAAAAAACTTGGCTACAAACCCACAAGCTTTAAAGAAATCATTGATTTCTGTCGCTGTGTTTGCAATTATTGCAATACTATCGTATGTGTCAGCTGGTGAGTCTCCATTACAAGTGGGAGATATCAAAATTGATGCAGGAACATCTAAATTAGTAGGAACAGGAATATATATGTTCTACTTCTTAGCAGGAGTTGCTATTTTAGCAATGATAGGATTTGGAATTAAAAAATCACTTAACAAATAATTATGGGAAGAAGAAACGTACCAGAAGTTAGTGCAGGATCTATGGCAGATATTGCTTTCTTACTTCTAATCTTTTTCTTAGTAACTACTACTTTTGAAGTGGACAATGGTATTAACAGAAAGTTACCACCAATGCCACCCGAAGGAGTAATACCTCCAATCATCAAGCAAAAGAACTTATTTACGGTATTAGTAAATAAAAACAATGATCTTTTGGTTGAAGAAGAAGTAATGGAATTGAAAGACTTGAGGCAAGCTGCTATAGACTTTCTAGACAACGGAGGAGGCACTAACGAAAAAGGAGAAAATTGCACCTATTGTGAAGGTAAAAAAGATCCAGAATCTTCAGATCACCCTAATAAAGCAATTATTTCGGTGAGAAATGATAGAGAAACAGAATATAAAACATTTATTTCTGTTCAGAATGAGCTCGTAGGAGCATACAACTTCTTAAGAAATAGAGAGTCAATGAAAATTCATGGACAAAAGTATACTACTTTAGATTCATTATTCAATGATCCAAAATTGAAAAAAGACTCTCCTGAGAAAATAGCTTTGGATAAGAAATTGAAAAGGATTAAAGATATGTATCCTTTGAAAATTTCTGAAGCTGAAAATGTAAATAATTAAATTGTAGCTACTATGTCTAAATTTAAAAAGAAAAAAAGTGGCGAATTGCCACCTGTATCTACAGCAGCTATGCCAGATATTGTTTTTATGTTATTATTCTTCTTTATGACGGTAACAACGTTTAAGAAAGATGATTATAAGGTAAGTCAACAATTAGCGTATGCAGATCAAGTGCAAACTCTTAATAAAGATGATAAGGTAATTTATATTTACGCTGGGAAACCAAGTAAACGTTACCAAAAAGACGTCGGAACACAAGCAAAAATTCAGTTAAATGATAAGTTTGCGGATGTTTCAGAAATCAAAGATTTCTGGTTTAATGAGATTAACAACAATCCTAAACTTGGACAACAATACCAAAATGTTGCAATCACTGCCTTAAAAGTTGACGGTGAAACCAATATGGGATTAATCGCCGATATTAAACAAGAACTTCGTGAGATTAACGCATTGAAAATTAACTATACTACTCGTAAAGGAGAAGCTAGTAAAAATTACAAATAGAAAATCTTGAATTTTATATAGAAAAGCACTCTTGCAAAAGAGTGCTTTTTTTGTACTATATTGCTATCTAGTAACTATGCATAGTCTTTTCAACATACATAAAATGAAACATCTTATTATTGGTATTTTTATGATTTTTGGATGGCAATTTGGCGTGGCGCAAGAAGAAGTTGTGCAAGACACCATTCCTGATGAAAAGTACCGAGAAGATCAGTTTTATATAGGATTTACGTATAATATTCTTCAAAATCGTCCTAGCGAGATATCTCAAAATAATTTATCAAACGGAATACATTTGGGCTTTATTCGTGATTTTCCCATTAATAAAAAACGAAACAAAGCCATCGGAATTGGTTTGGGCTATTCATATAATTCCTATTTCCACAATTTAAAAGCGGTAAAAACAGATACAGGTATTTTGTATACTGCTATTGAAAGTGATGAAAGCTTTCGGAGAAATAAATACCGAACACATGAAGTAGAATTACCAATAGAGTTTCGTTGGCGAACTTCTACAGCGACAAGCTATAAATTTTGGCGTATTTATGGTGGATTTAAACTAAGCTATCTCTTTTCAGGAATTTCTAAATTTGTAGGCGATAGCGGAACAATCAAATTTCAAAACAATGACCTCAATCGTTTTCAATACGGACTTACACTAAGCGCAGGTTACAATACTTGGAATTTTCACGTGTATTACGGATTGAATACGCTATTTAAAGAAGACACTTTTACCGCAAATGGCGAACAGTTTGAAATGAATATCGTCAAAGTTGGTCTGATGTTTTATATTTTATAATCTAACGAAAGTTAAACCATTCATACATCATCAATACTTGCGGAATAGCGCCAATAAAAAAGCCGATAATAAGTTCGGTAAACGTATGTGCTTTTAAGTACAATCTTGAACTTCCCACAATGCCAATCATCAAAATAAGAAAACTCAAAGCGAAAGTAATATTGAGTTGGTAAGTGATGCTTAACACCACAAAAAATAGCACTAAGCCCGCAATTCCCATCATGTGCATGCTCGCTTTTATGCGTATTAACACAAAAAACAGACAAATAACAGCTGATATTAACGTTGCTAAAAAGAAATCAAATAATTCTGCAAAAATAGATTTTGAAATGACTTTCGTGATAATTATAAACAATAGCAATACGTATAAATAGAGTGGAATTCTGCGTTGCTTTACATCTTTTACAAAAACAGTGTCAATCAATCGTAAGCGTTTCAATAGGATAAACGTTAAGATAGGAATGAAAACCGTAAAAATAGCAATGGTAATAATTACATCTACTTTAAAATTAAACTCGTACATGCGCGGCGTCACTAAAAAATAGCCAACCGTTGCCATCACAGGAATAAAAATAGGATGAAATATGTATGATATTACATGGAGAAACGTACGCATTTAGATTTTCTTTCGTAAGCGAGCCACCGGAATGTCTAGTTGTTCTCTGTATTTTGCCACTGTTCTTCGGGCAATAGGATAGCCTTTTTCTTTTAAAATAGTGGCTAACTTTTCATCGGTCAGTGGTTTTTTCTTGCTTTCGTTCTCAATAACCGTTTCTAGAATTTTTTTGATTTCTCGTGTCGAAACATCTTCTCCTTGCTCATTTTTCATCGATTCTGAGAAAAACTCCTTAATCAACTTCGTTCCGTACGGCGTATCTACATATTTGCTATTTGCCACACGCGATACTGTAGAAACATCCATATTGATCAAATCGGCAATATCTTTTAAGATCATAGGTTTTAGCTTGCGCTCGTCGCCTGTAAGGAAGTATTCTTCTTGATAATGTAAAATGGCATTCATAGTTACCAAAAGTGTCTGCTGACGTTGTTTAATGGCGTCTATGAACCATTTGGCAGCATCTAGCTTTTGTTTGATGAACATCACGGCATCTTTTTGCGATTTCGTTTTCTGTCGCGTGTCTTTATAGCCTTTCAGCATGTCGTTGTATTCCTTGGATACATGCAATTCTGGAGCGTTTCGTCCGTTGAGCGTCAATTCTAACACGCCTTCCACGATACGAATGGCAAAATCGGGCACAATATGCTCTATAATTTTAGTGTTTCCGGCATACGAACCGCCAGGTTTTGGATTCAATTTTTCAATCTCTAAAATCGCATCTCGCAATTCAACTTCTGTAATATCAAATTTTTGTAAAAGCTTTTTGTAATGTTTCTTAGTGAAATGTTCAAACGACTTTTCTAAAATAGCAATTGCCATTTCAACAGAAGCAGTCGGTTCTTTTCTGCGCAACTGAATCAACAAACATTCTTGTAAATTTCGCGCACCAACGCCCGCAGGATCTAATTCGTGAACGATATTTAAGATCTTTGCTAAGTGTTCATCTGAAGTAAAAATATTTTGTGTAAACGCTAAATCATCTACAATATCTTCTAGCGGTCTACGGATATAACCACTTTCGTCCACGCTTCCTATCAAAAATTCAGCAACTTCTCTATCTTCTTCAGAAAGTCGGAATGTATTCAACTGATTTTTTAAATGCTGATTAAAAGACGTGCCCGAAGCATATGGAACGCTTTTTTCATCATCATCGGCACTATAATTATTGGCTTGCAAACGATAACTTGGAATTTCATCATCACTCAAATATTCATCAATGTTGATGTCATCTGCGGCAATTGTTTCATTTCCGTAATCATCTTCATAATCATTGGACAAATCTGCATCAAACTCGTCTGTTTGTTCCTTTCCGCTATCCAAAGCAGGATTTTCTTCCAATTCTTGTTTTAGTCGTTGCTCAAATGCTTGTGTAGGCAATTGAATCAACTTCATCAACTGAATTTGTTGTGGCGATAGTTTTTGAGATAATTTAAAGTTAAGTTGTTGTCTTAGCATAGTTTTTTGTGAAAAACCCTGGGTTGTGGTCGATTAATTTCTGTGTAATAGTTAGCGTTCGTGTATGGTGTACGTGGCTTTTCCGCCACCAGTTTGTAATTTCATGGTGCGATCACCTTTAATGAATCGTTTGGTCTTTCGGTCAAGTTCATACATTCCAGTAGCTGTTGTTTTTTTAAGCATTCCGGCAAGTCCGTCAATCTTCATACGTACATTGATAAAAATTTTATCATCCGTAATGTCATCAATTGTATAGGTGAATTTCATCTTTTGCGATGCAATCAGCGGATTTCTTGTATCGTAATTCCAAGTTGTTCCTAAAGCAAGCTTTTCAGTTGGCAAACCAAATGTTGGTACAGGCGTATACTGTTCTACAATCGACTGATCAAGCATAGGAGACGCATTTTTAAATGTGGCTTTTTTAATGATATTTCCATATTTATCGAGCGTAAATGTAAACTCTTCATCTATATAATATTTAATATCATTATACATATCCAATTCGGTGTCGTTTAATTTTTCAGTGCTATTCAGCGTCTTAATTACTTCCGTATCTAAGCTTTCTTTTTCTCCAAACATGTCTGCTTCATATTGCATCCGTGTTACTTTTGCTGTAAAAATAAAAGTACTGTCACTAGTAATTTCGTCTAATTGAAAATGCACTTCATTTGAATCTTGAAAACTTCCCATCTTATTTGCGTCCGTTTTAGTGCCAAATACGAGTGTTTGTGTAAATCCTTTTTCAAAATGCAATGTTGAACTTACGTTATCAGTACTTTTTGTGGAACAGCTCACCAAAAACAGTACCATAGTTAAAGAAATCAGAAAACTTTTTTTCATAAATCGGTTTTAGTGTTACACAAATATAACAAACTTGAATGGTATTGTGAGTTGTAATATGAAAATTAGCTAGGTATTTCCTGTCTTTAGAAAAAGTAATCAAAGATTGTTTTTGGGGAATAACACCCTTTTATATGTTGTTAACTTTTTTTTGCTTAGTGATAAATTCAAAATTAATCTTATGGGCATATTAAATTCTCGCGTAAAGCTTCTTGTGATACTTCTCTTTTTTAGTGTACAGTCTCTAACTGCTGTAAGTTCTAAAAGCGATCTTGTAAAAAAACATCTTAACAAATCAAGAAAGCTTACCTACAAGAAACCCGATTCATCCTTATATCATTTAGGGCAAGCCAAATTTGCCGCCATTGGAAACACCTCCGACATGATAGGCGTATATTTTACATATGCTGATTATTACACATTTGGACCAAGAGATTTACAAAGGGCATTACAGTATTTGGAGAAAGCAGAGATAAATAGTCTTCGAATACAGCATATTGCGTCTATCGCAGAAATTCAGAATAGAAGAGGTTTTGTCTTTCAGATCTTAGGCGACATACAAAAAGCGATTGAATCATATCAAAAAGGAATTGACATCGCTAAACAGGGTAATGATCCTAAAGTCTTGAATAATTCTTATGTAAAGTTTGCTTCTGCTTTAATTGAATTGGAATTGTTTGATGAATCCTTGCATTATTTTAGCAAAGCCATCGATTTGGCAAATGCGAATCCTAACGTTGATAAGTCTTTTATTTATCGAAGCATAGCGAGATTATATGTGAAGCAGTCGTTATACGTTGATGCAGAAAGATATTTGGAAGAAGCCTTGGCAATTCTGGATAAACAAGATGAAAGCTTAAAACGAGAACACAAACATCTGTTGACAACATCACTACTTGCAAAAGTATATCATCATACAGGTAGGCATGAAGAAGCATTGCAGATAGCTTTGGTGAATAAAAAATGGATCACAGATGTTAAATGTAAAACTAAACATGCTAAGTTGGACTTATTGTTGGGAAAGATTTATTATATGCAACAAAAGGATTCTTTAGCATTAACACATGCCTTAAAGTCGTATCATGCTAAAGAAAAGAAAAATGTATCTAGCGGAAAGCAAGAATGTGTACTGTTAATTGCAACTATATATGAACGCATGAAAAACTATAAGAAAGCATGTGAATTTTTGAGATTACATGACGAAATCCGTAAAAAATCTCCTAAAAATAATTTGCAAAAAGAATTTTTAATCGAAAAGTATTTTGGTGAATTACAACAACAAGAAGTACAAACCCAACTAGCAACACAAGAAGCGCAAGCCAAGCAAATGCAACTTATAGTTATTATCGGTATTTCTTTAGGGATTTTATTAATTGCATATATTTTATATACAAAAAGGCAGGCACACTGGTTACAACGTATTCAAAAAGGAATTGTTGCTCAAAAAAATATGAAGAGTAAACTCACCAAAGAGCAAAAGAAAGCTGCTAAAATTCAACAAGAATTAAATGCAATTTTGGAATTGCAATCTGAACATAATAGCTCACAGCCAAATGCAAAGATTATTCAAAATACATTGCAAAAATTACACAACAGTACTATTTTAACTGAAGAAGACTGGATGATGTTCAAATCTCATTTTCAAAATATGTATCCAGAATTTTTTAAGAACTTTAAAACGAATGTACACTCATATTCTATGGGTGATTTAAAATTGGCAAGCTTAATACGACTAAATTTCAACACAAAAGAAATTGCCAATATGCTTGCTATTTCACCTGAGAGTGTTCGAAAAGGAAAGTATCGCTTGCGCAAGAAAATGAGCTTTAATTCCGAGAAAGAACTGCAACAGTTTATCTACTCATTATAATCAACTGTATATAGTTGTCCCGCTTTTGTCCTGTTTTTTTGTAGAGAAATTGTCTTTGTGGCAATTGTCTCAGTTTTGTCATACCTATTTTTTCGTTCTCGGAAGAAGTTGCATGTAGTTTTGATTAGAAATTTAATAGTAATCATTAAAATCAAAACACATGAAAAAACGTAAAGTTCAGTTAAAAAACTTGTCACTCAAGAAAAGTAAAGTGTCAAATTTAAGTCAAAGTCTTCTTCACGGAGGCGCACCAAACACCTTTCGATGCGGTGCCATGAGTAGAATTCTCAATTGTACACAAGGCAATGAAAATGGGTATAACATCACTCTTGATCGTGAAAAACCACTTTGTAAATCGATTTTCAATTCGTGTAAATCGTATTGTCCACTTTGCTAAAAATATCAAGTATAAACATTAAAACTCACTAATATGAAAAACAGAAAAATTCAATTCAAAAAACTTTCATTACAAAAGAATACAATCGCTTCAGTAAATACAAATTCAGTACAAGGAGGAATCGCAAATACGACATTTTTAAATACACGATTTGCCTTAGTATGTGATACCAAAACCAATCCAGGAACGATAGAAACATTGACCAAAGGCGCAACCTTATGTTTTCAATTCACCTGTGCAGACTGTCCAACAAAAGACAATATTATACTATGTCCAGGCACTGTTGTGAACACTACATTGTGTTAGGAGATAAACTTATAAATTATTAAAACCAAATGATATGAAAAAACAAAAAGTAAATTTAAAAAAGCTTTCATTACAAAAAAGCACAATTGCTTCTGTGAATGCTAATTCAATACAAGGAGGAACTATTGGCAATACTACATTTTTAGAAACACAATTAGTAATTATTTGTACAACAACGTTTAATGTGCCAAATACTACGACTCGACTTTCAAATGTGGAAACCTATTGTATTACCTGCCCTGGCTTTGGTTGTCCTTCAGACGATGGGAAAACCTGTGCTACAGATGGTTCAATTATTAAAACGATACCTTGCAATTAGTGTAATTAAAAAACCGTCAAGTAACAACTTGACGGTTTTGAATTTATAAAATTTTATATATTCTTAAAATTCTGCGTTTTGCGGTGTTCTTGGATACGGAATTACGTCTCTAATGTTGCCCATTCCTGTAACAAACATCACCAAACGTTCAAAACCTAATCCGAAACCAGAGTGTACAGCCGTTCCGTATTTGCGAAGCTCTAAATACCACCACAATTCTTCTTCTGGAATATCTAATTCTGCCATTTTTGCTTTCAATACATCCAAACGCTCTTCACGTTGCGATCCTCCGACGATTTCTCCAATACCAGGGAACAAAATGTCCATAGCACGTACTGTTTTTTCATCTTCGTTTAAACGCATGTAAAATGCTTTGATATTTGCTGGATAATCAAACAAAATTACAGGACATTTAAAGTGCTTTTCTACTAAGAAGCGTTCGTGCTCACTTTGCAAATCTGCGCCCCATTCGTTGATTAAGTATTTAAACTTCTTCTTTTTGTTAGGTTTCGAATTGCGTAAAATATCAATTGCTTCTGTGTAGCTTACGCGTTTAAAGTTATTGTCAATCACAAAACGCAATTTCTCAGTCAAGGTCATTTCGTTACGCTCTGCTTGTGGCTTCGATTTGTCTTCTTGAATCAAACGGTTTTCCAAAAACGCTAAATCATCAGGATTGTGTTCTAAAACATAGCTCAATACAGATTTCATAAAGTCTTCTGCCAAGTCCATGTTTCCAGCCAAATCCATAAAAGCAACTTCTGGCTCAATCATCCAAAACTCTGCTAAGTGACGTGACGTGTTAGAGTTTTCTGCTCTAAAAGTTGGGCCAAACGTATATACTTTTCCTAACGACATTGCGTAGGTTTCCGCTTCT
>CAZHSA010000074.1:0-12675 GCA_964535135.1 uncultured Kordia sp. | reverse complement strand
AAATTTTATAAAGCTAACTTAAGAATCTAAAAGACAATTCGTGCGTTCGTGATAAAAAATGAAATAAGAATTTTAGATTCCTGCTTCTAAAGTTAAAAACGAGAAAAATAACAGTATTCATTTCACCAAAAAATACCGAAAACATTCGTAAATTTGCATTCCAATTATAGTACCGAATGAATTACAAAGAAGCCCTACAGCTCGACATATTTTCAACGATTTCTAAAGCAGCTACCGAATTACAACTCGAAACCTATGTAATTGGCGGTTTTGTGCGCGATTTTCTATTGAAACGCGGCGATGCAAAAGACATTGATGTAGTAGCTGTCGGTAGTGGCATTGAACTGGCAAAGAAAGTAGCTTCACTTTTACCAAATAAACCCAAAGTACAAGTGTTTAAAAATTATGGCACAGCCATGATTAAGACCAAGGAAATTGAAGTCGAATTTGTAGGCGCACGCAAAGAAAGTTATGAACGTGGCAGTAGAAATCCTGCCGTAGAAAACGGAACCTTGCAAGATGATCAAGATCGTCGTGATTTTTCGATCAATGCAATGGCGTTGAGTTTGAACGCAGCTACTTTTGGTGATTTGCTCGATCCGTTTAATGGTTTACAAGATTTGGAAAATAAACGAATTGTAACACCGCTCAATCCAGATATTACATATTCGGACGATCCGTTGCGTATGATGCGCGCGATCCGATTTGCAACACAGTTAGACTTCAAAATTGATCCAGTTTCATTGGAAGCCATCACACGAAATGCAGATCGCATCAAAATTATTTCCAAAGAACGCATCGTTGTAGAGTTAAATAAAATTCTAATGAGCAATACACCTTCTATCGGGTTTATACTGTTAGAAAAAACAAAATTATTACCCTACATTTTACCAGAATTGGCGGCGCTTAAAGGAATTGACGAAATTGAAGGGCAAAAGCATAAGGATAACTTTTACCACACATTAGAAGTTGTTGACAATATTTGTCCAAACACTGATAATCTTTGGTTGCGCTGGGCAGCATTATTGCACGATATTGGAAAAGCACCTACCAAACGATTTAGTAAAAAAGTAGGTTGGACATTTCACGGACATGAGTTTTTAGGAGGAAAAATGGTGTACAAACTCTTCAAGCGTTTGCACATGCCATTGAATGAAAAAGTGAAGTTTGTCCAAAAAATGGTGACGATGAGTTCGCGTCCCATTGTATTATCGCAAGATGGTGTAACAGATTCTGCCGTGCGTCGTTTGGTATTTGATGCAGGCAATCATGTGGAAGACTTGATGACACTTTGCGAAGCAGACATTACCACGAAAAATCCGAAGAAATTTGAACGATATCACAACAATTTTAGAGTGGTTCGTGAAAAAATCATAGAAGTTGAAGAACGCGATCATGTGCGAAATTTTCAGCCACCAGTTTCGGGTGAAGAAATCATGCAGACGTTCAATTTGAAACCTTCACGAGAAATCGGTATTATAAAATACGCTATTAAGGAAGCTATTTTAGAAGGCGAAATTCCGAACGAATACGAAGCAGCACATGCGTATATGATTGCCAAAGGAAAAGAATTAGGACTCGTAGAAAATATAGAAAGATAAATGAAGAAGCATTTCCACACCATTGCAAAAGTTACCTTAGTTTTAGTATATATTGTAATCATTGCTGGTGCCGTAGTGCGAATGACGGGAAGCGGAATGGGTTGTCCGGATTGGCCAAAATGTTTTGGTTATTATATTCCGCCAACGGAAGAAGCGCAATTGCAATGGCAACCCAATCATTTTTATGAAGATGGTATGGTAATTATTGTGGACGAAGCTTTGCAAGTTGCCAAAGAAGATTTTACTACAACAACAACTTTTAACGGCGAAAATTGGGAAGCATATACCAAACATGATTATGCGGTTTTTAATGCTTTTCATACGTGGGTTGAATACATCAATAGATTGTTTGGCGCGTTGGCTGGTTTGGCAACCTTGTTATTGTTTGTAGGTTCTTGCTGGTTTTGGAAAGAGAAAAAAATTATTACGTTTTTATCATTTTTTACCGTCGCAGGCATGGGATTTCAAGCTTGGTTAGGAAAAACGGTGGTCGATTCTAACTTAGCACCGTTTAAAATTACCATTCATATGGTGATGGCATTGATCATTGTGGCGGCACTTTTATACATTGTACATGCAACTTCACGCAAAGTGAAAGCTCACAAAACAGATGCTACCTTTACGAAATTACTTTATGTTGCCATCGTATTGACCTTAATTCAGATTGTGTTGGGAACTCAAGTTCGACAGTTTGTGGATGAACAAGTAAAAACGCTGGGCGAAAATGCACAATCGTTATGGTTGGCAAATCCGGAGTTAGATTTTTACATTCACCGCACGTTTTCTATCGTTGTTTTGTTGGTGAATATTTGGCTGTTGTATCGTTTCCGAAAACTGGCTTTAGGCTTTACAAAAATGTATTGGGTATTTGTTTTATTAACGTTAGAAATCCTTTCGGGAATTGCCATGTACTACTTTGATTTTCCGTTTGGTACACAAACAATTCACATTGTTTTGGCGACTATTTTGTTTGGAATTCAATTTTACTTGATTTTAGAAGCGAAGAAAGCGCAAAACAACGCAGAAAGTTTGTAAATTTGCAGTCCAATTTTTTTATCGAGCATGATTTATAGATTTAGAGTAATATTAGATGCAACGGAAGATGTCTTTAGAGATATTGAAATCCAAGAAGATGCTACATTTGAAGACTTTAGCAATGCCATTACACAAGCATTTGGTTTTGATGGTATAGAAATGGCTTCTTTTTACGTAAGTGATGACGAATGGAATCAAGGAGAAGAAATTTCACAATTTGACATGGGCGAAGGTCCTGATGCGCCACGTTTGATGAACGAAACGACTTTGGACAGCGTTTTTTCAGAAGATCAAACACGTATGATTTATGTGTACGATTTCTTGAATATGTGGACGTTTTTGGTAGAATTGGCAGAAATTGCTGAACCAATCAACGGTATATTGTACCCAAATTTGTTGTTCTCTCACGGAATTCTTCCAGACAGTGCGCCCGACAAACAGTTTGAAGCAGACGAAGATCCGTATGGATTAAACGATGACGACGATGATTTAGACATCAACGATTACGATAGCTTAAACTTCGACGAAAACTGGAACTAACTTTCGGACGTTCTCGTATTTGTGTGGTCAGGCTTTTGCAGGAATGTGCTTTCCAACATAGAAATGCCCAAGGAACCATTCTCACGAAAGTGAAAAAAATTTTAATTATTTAAAAATTAGTCATTGCTTGGGCAACGAAAGAGTATAAAGGATTGTAATGTTTTTGAATGAATAATTGATTTTTTTCTCTCCAAAGTTTAGTACTCATTTTATCCACAATAGGAATGAGCATTTTTTCGTGATAACAGGCTACAGGACTTGCTTTTGAAACACTTTTTGTAGAAGCGTAGTTGATACATGAACACCAAGTAGAACAACGCTCTTTTAGTTTGCATCCTGCACATTCAGGCTTCTCTTTTATAACATCTGCTCTAAACTGATTTAGTTTAGCACTTACAAATCCTTCTTTAGCAGTTCCTAATTGCACATTTGAATCTGCTTGATGCACTGGCTTTACAAATTGCATACAAGGATAAAGATCACCATTGGGCGCAATAGAAATTTGATTGTTTCCAATACTACATTTATTGGCGCATGCTGCTGGTTTTTTTGTATGTGTTTGAATGCGTTCATCAAAACTACTAAAGTAAAAATGCGCTACATTATTACACTTTTCTTCATACCATTTTGACAGTTTTTTATATTCCTTCGCTAAAACGTCAAAGTCTTGATACGTCCACTCAGCAGAATAATCTAACGTACAGTTAATAAAATGCAATCCTTGATCGTAAATCCAAGTGATATTTTCATATAGATTTTTGGAAGACGCTGGAGTTACTACACAAAAAGCATTTGTAAAAGGATTGTGTTTTAATACATTTTGTATGGTACGATCCATGATTTTAGAGTAATCGGAATTTCCAATTGTTGGACGTTGTTTCTGCATCGTTTCAGGCGTTCCATCTAGACTCAAGGAAACCATAATGTTTCTATCGGTCAAATTTTTCATCAAGCTTTCGGTTAGCAATAATCCGTTTGTTGATAATTGACCTACGATATTTACTTCTTCTCCCAATCTTCTTTTACATTCGTCATGTATATAAAAGAGTTTTTTCGTTTCCATTAAAGGTTCGCCACCTAAAAAAGCAAGCACTAATTTGGTTGCTTTTTTTCTTTGTACTTCAGCTACTACAAAATCAATAGATTCTTGTATTGTAGCGTCCGTCATAGAAGTTTTTGTTTTTTCTCCTGCATAACAGTAACTACAACGCATGTTGCAATCGTGTGTAACATGAAAATTTGCGGTATATTTTATGGATGCACTCATTAATATCTCCCTTCTGATTTTGCCCAATCTATATAGTCTTGAACTAAGTTTTCTAATTTTTTTATGGCCTTATCTCTAGGAGTTTCTATGTTCCCAGTTTTATCGCCATCCTCTTCTTCAAAATAAATTTCTGAGTAATACTCGAATTTGCTGTCATAAGGCGAAATTGTGGCAATACTTGTTTCTTTATTGTCAATGAGTTGTTTCATTTCTTGTAAGTCGACAACGTCATCGTGATAAGCATCCAAAATTTCCTTTCCATAGTCTTCACCAGCGCGATTTGGATTTTCTTTAATGTATTTTTCTATTTGTTTTTTGAGAGCTTTATTATAATACAAGTGTCGTTTTAATTCTAAAAGCTTGTAGTAGCTGTTTTTCTCAATTATTTTATTGAAAAAATCTTCTTCAATTTTATAACCGTTACGATTGCCTTTTAGTTGTTCTTGCAATTCTTTGTAAGCCTTTAAATCTTTAGGCAACAATAAATTTGGATTGATTCTATCACGCCAAGATCGGTAGCAATCTGGGGCAGTACTATTATGATCTAACCACACATAACCAATGTTGTGTTTTTTATTGTATCCTGTTGCATTAAAATGGAGTCCATCATTAGAAACTGAATACTCTTTTACAAGTTCAATTTTGTTAGCTAAGAAAATAGAATCAATAATTTTTATAGCTGTCGATCTGTTAAGTCTATCTGGTAAACCTGTTCCATAAGCTGCATAAGTATGTGGGAAACCCAATTCTTTAAATTTTATTGGATTTTCCTTTACTTCATGAGAAGTATTGGTAGTTCCCGAAAATGCAAAAAGTCCAAAGACACCCAAAAACGCCGTGGCATAATAACCTGTTTTGGTCACATTTTTTGACATTTGAAGTGGACTTTGATCTAAATAAGAAGGATATTTTGGTGTTTTGTATCTTCTTTTCGGAGTAACTTTTAATGTAGTTTTCATAGTATCGGTTTCTGTTTTTGCAACAATAAAGATACCAAAAGAGTTTTTTATAAAAAATTACATGAAATTATGTTGATAGTTAAATGAAAAGTTTGCTTTTGCTTTTTGTTTTTTTAGCTATTTTTACCAAAAAGTATAGAAGCTTTTTTAAGACTAGAAAATGAGCTTTTACAAAACTTCATTCTGAACGCAGAAGTTCTCACGAAAGTGGAAACATTCATAGAAACATTCTCACGAAAGTGAAAAAAATATAACAATATAAAAATTACACCCTAACGCATGATCAATTTATACAGTGCACAGATTAATGATATTTCTATTCATAAAGTAGGAAATAAAAGTAGAAACGAAAATGTGTTTCTTTCATCAGAACCGTATCAATTAACGGACGAAATTACACCTTTGTTGAAAGAATATTTTTTTAAGCCATTCCGTGAAAAAGAAGAAAATTATTTTCAGTTTACCAATGAGGTCGACTTAGAGTTTAATCCGTTATATACAATTGTTACTGATATTTTTAACGATCCTTCAAGCGTACACGAAAATTCTAAAAAGATTGCGTCTTTATTGTTTGAACAGTCGCAGCATCCGCACATTAAAAATGGTGAAGTGTATGTTGGCCATTTTGAAAACGTTGTGATTGATAATGAAAAAGTAGATGCCGTTGGTATTTTTAAATCGGAAATTAAACACGATTTTTTACAGTTTGAAGAAAAAGATAGCAATTTGGATGTGTTGTTACAACAAGGTGTTTCGCTCAACAAATTGGACAAAGGTTGCATCATTTTCAACATTAAAAAGGAAGAAGGTTATAAACTTTTGTCGGTAGACAGCAATAAATATGATACCAAATATTGGTTGGATCACTTTTTAGGCGTAGATATTTTTGAAGATGAAAACTTTTACACTAAAAAATATTTAAAGTTCTGTCAAAACTTTGCCAAAGACGTGGTTTTTCCTGCGGAAGATAAGAAGGAAGAAGTGATGTTTATGAACCGTGCCGTGAATCATTTTGCTAAAAACGACACTTTTGAAGAAACTGAGTTTTTAAACGAAGTAATTGACAATCCAGATTTGATTCCAGAGTTTAAGCACTATAAAGTTGAGAAAGGTCCAAAATACAGCATTGAAGATGTTTCTGAGTTTCCAATTGCGAACAAAGCGGTTTCTTCTGCCAGAAAAAGCATTAAGAATACGATTAGCTTGGATACCAATATTCAGATTAAGATGGACTTTATCAATCCGGAATCTGCCGAGAAATTTGTAGAAAAAGGTTGGGATGAAGAGAAGCAAATGTATTATTACTTGGTCTATTTTAATAAAGAACAGAAAGCATAAATTTGAAAAGCCTTTACTAAGAAGAGTAAAGGCTTTTTTTATATATCTAGTCGAGTGAATTGAAGATTAACCTCCAATTCCTCAGCTACCTTCTTCTAAACAAAATTCGTTAGCTGCTGCAATTAAGCAAAATCCATTTGGCAAAGATGTTCCTCCACAACTAGCACACAATTCTGGATCATACACTTTAGGATCTCCAAAACCTCCTACAACATTCTGTTGCGCTTTTTTGTTTAACTCTGATACTCCGTTGATTTTTAAAATGTTTTTTAACATAATTTCATGATTTTTTTAATGTTGCCTACTCTATTTAAAATTTGGTTTTTCGGCTTTCACCATGTACGTACGTATGTCATGCAAAATAGTAGCCATCAGTGTTAGAAGAGTAGTTTTAGATATCTTGTTCGTATGTTTGTATACATTAAGACGCGGTTTAACATAAATTTTTATATTTCTAAAAAGGATGCCTGCAGATTATTGTTTTTGAACAGCTTTCTGTATATTTTGTAACAATTTTGCGCTTATGTCGTCAACTATGTACAATCAATCAAAAAACTAAATTACATTGGAAACAATCCTCACACTGCAAAATCTGAGTAAAAATTACAAGAGAGTCAAAGCAGTACAAGACTTATCATTTACCATAGAAAAAGGAAATGTATACGGTATTTTAGGACCCAACGGAAGTGGAAAATCTACTACCTTAGGTATGGTCTTAAATGTTGTAAACAAAACTTCCGGAAATTTTCATTGGTTTAATGGTAATGTAGCTGTACACGATGCTTTGAAACGTGTAGGCGCTATTATTGAACGCCCAAATTTTTACCCGTACATGACCGCTTACGACAATTTAAAGCTGGTATGTAAAATTAAAAATGTATCTAAAGACAAAATTGACGAAAAATTAAAAATTGTGGGACTTTTTGAACGAAAGGACAGCAAGTTTAAAACGTTTTCTTTGGGAATGAAACAACGGTTAGCCATTGCTTCTGCCCTATTGAATGATCCTGAAATTTTAATTTTAGATGAACCTACCAACGGATTAGATCCGCAAGGAATACACCAAATTAGAGAGATTATTAAAGAAATTGCAACACAAGGCACTACTATTTTGTTGGCTTCTCACCTATTGGATGAAGTAGAAAAAGTGTGCTCGCATGTGGTTATTTTGCGCAAAGGAGTCAAAATTTATTCTGGTCGCGTAGACGAAATGGTGGCGAGTCAAGGATTCTTTGAGCTAAAAACAGACAAAGAAGATCAACTCATGACACAGTTAGAAGCGCATCCATCTTTTGGAACCATTACCAAAGAGGAAGATATCATTAAAGCCTTCTTAATAGAACCACTCAATGCAGCCGATTTCAACAAAGCCATGTTTGATCAAGGAATTGTGTTATCACACTTAGTGAACAGAAAAGAAAGCTTAGAAGAGCAATTCTTGCAATTAACTGAAAACGAATCTAACTAATTTTATCTACCGACACCTATGTTACGTTTATTACAAATAGAATTTCAAAAATTATGGTTAAATAGAACGAGTAGAATATTAATCTACGTTTCGTTTATTTTTCCACTTTCCATATTGATACTTTCGTCTATAAAAATCAACTTTTTTGGGTTGTTTATTATAGACTTGTCGGAAACGCAAATCTTTGAGTTTCCATACATCTGGCATATTACCACATTTTTTATTGCCTTTTTCAAATTTTTCTTTGCCATTGTGGTCGTTTCCATGATTGGGAATGAATACAGCAATCGGACACTAAAACAAAATCTCATTGACGGTTTAAGCAAAAAAGAAGTCATCCTTTCAAAGTTTTATTTCATCCTTGCGTACAGTGTCGTTGTGACTGCTCTGGTCTTTGTGATTACATTGATTATTGGTATGTCTAACGCACCTTCATCAGCACTGTATGTAGATATCATTTTTGATGGTTCCGAATTTATTTTAGCATACTTCTTAAAGCTTCTTACATTCTTTAGTTTGTGTTTATGTGTTGGTGTTTTAATAAAACGTTCGGCATTTTCATTAGGATTCTTGTTTATCCTCTACATTGCTGAAATGATTTTTTATGCGCTGACAAAATTTGAATGGTCAAATGCACAAACTGCAGATTCAATTTTTCAGTTCATGCCATACACTTCTATGTGGAATTTGATCAATGATCCTGTAACACGAATGATTAATGTAAACAATCCTGGAGAAATGCGCCCAACAGATTATGCCGTACATTGGTATGAAATTGTCATCGCACTTTCGTGGATTGCTATCTATATCTTTTTATCCTACCGATTACTGAAACGAAGAGATTTATAACAAAATAGTATACTATTCTGATAGATTTTACAGAAAGAGCGAAGCAATTCGCTCTTTTTTTAGTTCTAATTACTATCTTTGAAGCCTATTGAGTATGGAAAATTGCTATGAAATATCTCACTATATAAATGTTATCTTTATCCCAGAATAATGAACCATGTTGACATTTATAAAAAATGTTATTTCAGTCCTGCTCTTTTTTTAAAACAAAACAATTCTCAACAGTATAAAATAATAACTTCGCAAAAGAGTTATGAATGTGTATTATTGAGCTTTATATTTTAGAAAAATATCAATCACGGATGAAAAAAATATTACTATTCATTGGTATCATTTTACCAACAATTCTATGTGCGCAGGGAGAAGCTTCTAACTGGTATTTTGGGCAAAATGCAGGATTACAATTTGATGTAGGTACAGGAACCGTAACAGCAGTTACGAATGGAAGTTTGGATACTTTGGAAGGCTGCGCTTCTATTTCTGACATCAATGGAAACCTTTTATTCTATACGGATGGAATTACTGTTTGGAATAGAATGCATGCTATTATGGTAAATGGAAATGGTTTAAATGGAGACAGCTCAAGTACTTCGTCTGCGATCATCGTTCCAAAACCACAAGATCCAAACATATATTATATTTTTACGGTAGATGAGCCACATCACAATGATGGCGGTGTCAATCATGGACTTAATTACTCGGTCGTTGATATGTCTGACGGCATTGGTTTTGTAGATAGTGTTGAAAAAAACGTCCCGTTAATTACCTATGATACGTCTGACACACAAGAAACACGCTTTAAATGTTCTGAAAAAATATCAGCTGTAAAAAGCTCAGACTGTGAATCTTTTTGGGTAATAACACACTTCATTGATGACTTTTACGCATTTAAAGTAGATAACATGGGTGTAAATACAACTCCTGTAGTAAGTACAACACCAACAGAAATTCCAATATCAGGATACCGAAGAAACGCACTTGGGTATTTAAAAGCATCTCCACAAGGAGATAAACTAGCCGCTGCGCATTTAGGACTCACTACGGTAGAAGGAGGAAATGGTCCTGGAAAAGTGATGCTGTACGACTTCAACAATACTACAGGAATCGTAACAAACGAACTTGAACTATACAATGGTGATGCGCCGTATGGTGTAGAATTTTCGCCAGAAGGAACCAAACTATATGCAACTGTCGGATTAGGAAACAATGGCGGCGGAAATAGCTTGCTATTACAATATGATGTACTCGCGGCAGATATTCCTGCCTCACAATTTACGATAAACAACTCTTCTATCTATTCGGCAGGAGCCATTCAAGTAGGAATTGATGGTAAAATATACCGTGCACTACTCGATTTTGGAAACATAAACAACACAGGCCGCTTTTTAGGAGTCATTGAAAATCCTGAAGCTGACGGCGCATCTGTCATCTACAATGAAAACGGAATATTACTCGACATTACAAATACCAATACAAACCTATCACGTATTGGGCTTCCACCATTCATACAATCATTATTTGCCACACCTGTAGATATTATTCGAAATGGTATTTCCACAACAGAACTATCACTATGTACTACGCAAAGTTATTCGCTTGTTGCAGACGATATTCCAGGAGCAACGTATACATGGACGTTTAATGGAAATCCACTCGCAGAAACTTCTTTTCAGTTAAATTTAACGAATGTAGCTTTAGCAGATGCAGGATTATACGAAGTACAAATAGATCCTAACAATGGTGAATGTCCATCATTTGGAGAAGCCAATGTATTCATATTTGAATTACCAACAGCAAATCCTGTAGACGATCAACTAATTTGCGATGATAACAATGATGGTTTTTGGACACTAGATTTAGACGCATTAGCGGCAACCGTATTAGGAGGACAAGACAATATGCTTTTCTCTGTAACATTTCATCCTAACCAAGCAGATGCAGACAGCAATACAAATGCACTCGCAACTCCGTATACCAATCAAACAGCTTACGGAATGGAAACTATATTTATTCGTATAGAAAACAATAACAATACAAGCTGTTCTGAAATAATTTCGTTTGATTTTGATGTGTTCGATCAACCCACAGCAAATCCTGTACTGAATTACGAACAATGCGATGACACCGCAGATGGTGACGACACCAATGGTTTTGCCACGTTTGATCTTTCTACAATAGATACAGAAGTGCTCGTTGGACAAGATCCAATGCAGTTCAACATTACCTATTATGCAAATCAAACGGATGCTGATGATTCCATGAATGTGTTATCTACAATGTATGTAAACACAACTGCTAACGGAAATCCTGTAACGGCACGTATTGAAAACATAGACAATCCTAATTGTTATGATACGGTAACTTTCAATGTAGTAGTGCATCCATTTCCAGTAGTTATGCAACCTGTAGCACTACTCCAGTGTGATGATGATACTGATGGCTTATCCGATTTCAACCTAACGGAAGCAAACTCCTTACTATCAAATGATGCTGCTAATGAAACATTTAGCTATTACACAAGCTTAACAGATGCGCAAAATGCTGCCAATCCAATCACAAATGAAACTGCTTACAATAGCAATAATGGCGGACAAGTTTTTGTGAGAATTGAAACTGTAAATGGCTGTTTCCGAGTAGGAGAAGTAAACCTCATTGTGGGTGCCACACAAATTCCAAGCACTTTTGGAATAGCGTATGAAGTCTGTGATGACACTGCTGTAGATGGAGACAATACAAACGGAGTAGCTACTTTTGACTTTAGCGATGCTGATGCACAAATCAACGCATTATTCACGGCTTCTGGTCAAAACCTAACCATTACATATTACGAAAACTTTGCAGATGCTTTGGCAGAACAAAATGCAATTCCTGACATCAGCAACCATCGAAATGATGCATCACCAAACGTACAAAACATTGTAGTTCGTGTTGATAGCGATGTAAACAATGCCTGTTTAGGATTGGGAGAACACATTACACTCACGGTGAATCCACTTCCAGATCTAAACACAATAACGGATTATGTAGTGTGTAGCGATGTAGCAAACCAATTCACTTTCGATTTAACCATAAAAGATCCTGAAGTAATCAACAGACAAGCCAATGTTGTCGTAAGCTATCATGAAACACAAGCAGATGCAGATACCAATGCAAATGCAATTACGAGTCCATATACAACATTTCCGAGAACCATTTTTGTTCGCGCTACAAATACGATTACTGGCTGTACAAATACAGAAATGAGTTTTGATTTAATTATCAATGAAAATCCTGTAGCAAATATGCCTACAGATTTAATTGTGTGTGACGAAACGCCTTTTGATGGCTTCACTACTGTAGATTTAACCGTAAAATCGGTTGAAATTATAGGAACACAAACAGACATCTCTGTTCAATACTTTACAAGTCAAGCGGACGCTGACAACAATACAAACGCATTAGCTTCTCCGTATGCAAACACCAGCAATCCAGAAACCATTTTTGCACGTGTCGAAAACGGAATAACAGGATGTTTCAGTACAACATCTTTCAACATTGACGTAAATGAAGCGCCTATAGCCAATCCAGCAACACCACTAGAATACTGTGACACAGATAATGACGGCATTGGTATTTTCA
>CAZHSA010000073.1:0-12959 GCA_964535135.1 uncultured Kordia sp. | reverse complement strand
AAAATTAAACAAATTCCTGTACAACACTTTCCACGCATTGCTGGAGAAGCCAAATACGGTTTATGGAACCGTCTACTAGGTCCGCTAATGGATTGCTTTGCCTATGTTTGGATGAAGAAAAAGTACATCAACTATTCTATTGCGAAAAAAGGATGATGACGTGGATCATTTACGGAATTGGTGGACTTGCGCAATTATTATTTTCAGCAAGAACCTTGTTGCAATGGGTAATATCTGAGCGAAATAAAAAGGTGTTGACGCCCGCATTATTCTGGAAAATAAGTCTCATAGCTTCTTTTTTACTCTTCGTATACGGCTATTTACGAAACGATTTCGCCATCATGCTTGGACAAGTATTAACGTACTTTATTTACGTTAGAAACATGCAATTACAAGGCGAATGGAATCGGATGCATCAACTCATGCGAATTTTTATCATCATCTTTCCATTGATCATTATTACGATTGGCTACAACAATAACAAACAAGACATTTACAACTTACTCAACAGTGGCGACATTCCAGATTGGTTATTGTATTTAGGCATCATTTCTCAAATAATGTTTACCTTACGCTTTGTATATCAATGGGTATATTCGGAGCGAAAAAAAGAATCAACCTTGCCAATGGGATTTTGGATGTTGAGTTTATTTGGTGCAAGTTTAATCTTTATCTATGCCATTTTTAGAAAAGATCCTATTTTGATTGCAGGTCATACCTTTGGTATTATCACGTACGTTAGAAACATAATGCTTTTAAGAAATCAATCATGAATTTGATACACGAGAAAAATTACGTTTGGATTTTAGTCATCGTATGTTTTTTTATCTTTTTTATGAATTTGGATGTCTTGTATCCAAATATCATGGAAGCGAGAAACTTCATTACAGCACGCGAAATGGTTACGGACGACAATTGGTTGCTTACAACCATGAACGGAGAACCACGTTACGAAAAACCGCCTTTACCTACTTGGCTAGCTGCTTTTGCTGGAATGCTATTTAGTTTTGATAATTTAACGGCACTGCGAATTCCTTCAGCAATTATCACTTTGATTTTAGTACTGTTCTCCTACCGTTTTGGTGTATACTTTTTAAAAGACAAAAAACAAGCCTTTATCAATAGTTTAATACTTTCCACATCGTTTTACATCATTTTTGCGGGAAGAAACGGAACTTGGGACATTTTTGCACACGGTTTTATGATTATTGGAATCTATTATATATTTCAATTCTTTTCGAGTGATCACAAAATTTGGCGGAATGCGCTCTTGGCGGGAACGTTTATTGGATTGTCCTTTATGAGTAAAGGACCAGTATCGCACTTTGCACTATTTCTACCATTCTTAATTGCCTACAGCATCGTTTACAAATACAGCAACTTTAAGAAAAAATGGCTTCCACTGATCGGACTTATCCTCGTTGCAGCAATTATTTCAATTTGGTGGCCGTATTACATCAGCGTTATGGATGGCGAAACGGCAAAAGCAATTGCAGAAAAAGAAACAACCGCGTGGAAAGATCGTAATGTACGACCGTTTTATTACTATTGGAGCTTCTTTGTACAATCAGGCGCATGGACAGTTGTTGCGTTTGTGAGTTTGCTATATTCGTATTTAAAAACACGTGTAGAAAACCTAAAAGCGTATAAATTTAGTTTGTTTTGGACCTTAGCTGCCGTGATTTTACTATCGTTAATTCCTGAAAAGAAATCGCGCTATTTATTACCTGTGTTGATTCCGCTAGCGTATACCACAAGTTTCTTTATTATGTATGTCTTCAAGTCGTTTCAAGAGCGAATGAACAAGTACGAACGCATTCCAATTCTTTTAAATTTTGGAATTATCGGAGTGGCTGGAGTTGCGTTTCCTATTGTTGGCTTTATTTTTCTAAAAGACAAACTGGACGGATTCTACTTTTCTTTTATCATCACTTCCATAGCATTAGTATTGATCGGTTTCTTTATTTTGAAAAATCTCTTTCAGCAAAAAATTCAATTAGCTTTCTACCTACTCGTTGGTTTTTTAATGGCTGCTATTACTTTTGGTTTTCCGTTAGCAAATGCATTTTTAGACAATCCAAAATACAATTCGCTTCAAGACATTTCGCGCAAAGCGGAAACTGAACAAATTCCTGTGTACATGTTTAACATACAATCTCCCGAATTAGTTTGGGATTACGGAGGAAAAGTTCCACTATTGCACAGTCACGACTTAACAGCTCCGCAAGAAACGCGCTTTAAAGCGTTGGTGATGATTGGCGCAAAGAAAAGTTTGGAAAAGGCGTTTCCGAATGCTACAATCACATACGTGGAAACCTTTGATCTAAATCCTGTAGATGAAACAAACAAAGCATACAAAGATCGGTTGCGTACAGCTATGTATTTGGTTGAAAGATAGGCCAGGATTTCTCCTGACCTATTCATTTTAAAAAAAGGTAGCTTATAAACAGTAGCAAGTTCTCTTGATACAAGAGTACTGACATGTTTGCTTTGCTGATTCTGCAACAGGACAATCTGCCAAACGGAAGCTTTTACTACTATCAGCAGCTCCGCCTAATACTTTTTCTGAGTTTAAATTTGACACTAAGCGCTTACTTAATGATAAATTTTTGAAATTTCTTTTTTTCATATTGTATGATTTTAAATTAATAATGGGATAAATGTATCATAGAAAAAAAGGTAATAAAAGGAATGCATACTACGATTCCATGAATTCTAGGAAGTCCCAAAATAGCGTAAACACTACGATTCCGTGAATTGTAGGTTGTTGAAATTTGTAAAAAGTATGAAGGAGAAGGTAAAGGAATTTGGTAACTATTGATTTTACTCGTGCTAAAGTTATCTATCTAAAAATCAGCAAAAAACATAAAAAAAGCGAGCCAAAGCTCGCTCAGTCTGTCTTTTCAGGTATTAGTTACCAATCATTGCATTTATCATTACATAATGAAAAACAACTGTCGTTCCATGTGGGAATGTCAATAGTTGGAATTTCAATTGGAACGCAAGGATCAGAACAACCTTCAGTATAACCACCAGAAGGTGGACAGTATTTTGCAGTTTCTGGCCAATCTGTTCCTCCGATTTTAGAGTTTGATTGTAATTTTGAGATTGATTTTTTGTTTAGCGATAACGCTTTTAGACTTTTTTTCTTCATAATTATTGATGTTATTTAGTTAATAATCAACAATGTAAAAAGCCTTTCTATTTATATTTTATAGTTTTTCTGTAAAAATAGTACGGTTTTTTGATCTCAATGTACGTGTGTTTCATACGTTTTTCAAAACATCAAAGTTCTCGAAACCATACCAATTGTTCGGCAACTCCTTCTTCCAATGTTACTGTTGGATTGTAATTAAGTAATTTTCGAGCTTTGTCAATATTCGCTTTGGTTCGCTGTTGATCGCCCGAACGTGGCGGCAAATTTTTGAATTGAATGGTCGTTTGCAATAGCTTTTCAACGGCATCCACACCTTGTTGTGTTGTATATTCGGCTTCGGTTCCAATGTTGAAAATTTCACCGTTGCAAATTTCTTCTTTTCCAATCACGCCTACAATACCTTTTACAATATCGCTTACATGCGTAAAGCTTCGTAAGTGTGACAAACTGCCTTCAAAGAGTGGAAATGTTTTATGGTTCAATCCGCAGTCTAACAATTTTGTAAACAACTTATCAGGACGTTCACGCGAACCGTACACAGAATACAAACGTAAGGAACAGCCTTTGAGTTGATTCAGTCGTGAGCTGCATAAAACCAATTGTTCCGCCGCTAATTTTGTAACGCCGTAATGCGATGCAGGTTTTGGTGCTTCCGTTTCTGGAAATGTCGCGTTTAAACCATAAATAGAAGAAGTTCCAATATTTACAAAAAGTTTCAAATCGTCTTGTTGCAACGCATACGTCAATAAATTTTGTGTTGCAATCACATTATTAGTAAGGTAATCTTCAAAGGTTGAAGTAGCGGCGATTCCTGGTTGTGCAGCAAAGTGAAAAATATAATGAACAGTTTCAGGAAGTTGTTTCAGGGAAGTTGTTTCGCGTAAATCGGCTTGTAAAATGCTGATTCCTTTTGCTTTGAGCGTTGCTGCATTTTTATTTTTTAAATCGACAGGGTAATAATCTGAAAAATTATCAATTCCAGTGACTTCATGACCTTGATCGTGTAAATGTTCTGCGACATGCGAACCGATAAAACCCGCAATTCCCGTAATAAGTATCTTCATAAATATACTTCCTAATTGTTCAATGCATAAAAGTATACATAATTTATGAAATGGTTTTGGAAATTTTGAAATCTATGTTTTCAGCCATAAAATTAAATGTTTTACATCAGTTTATTTTTTTATTTTAGAATAAATGTCTGTAAGTTTTGTGTATTTTTACAAATATTCAAGGACTTATTAAATCACCAAACAATAACAAATGTCCATAAGAATTGAACAGTTATAAAATATAAAACGCTATGAAATCTTTGAAAAAGTACAAAACCTATTTTTTAATTGTTGGAATTAGTATATTTTCTGTAACACTTTCCTTCTCGCAACAAAATACTACGTATCGTTCTTATTATGAATCGAATGTGGATTGGACAAACTTGCCTTCTTTTTATCAAGAAGGACGACAACAAGATGCATTCTCAAAAGGAGAAACTGCATTCAGAAAAAAAGCTTACAAATCTGCTGTTGCACATTTTTCAGCAGTAAAACCTTCCCATCAATTGTATGCAAATAGTCTTGTTTATTTGGGTGCATCGTATGATAAACTGAACCAGAATGACAAAGCAATTGCCGCTTTTAAGCAATTAACAAAACAAACTAGTTTGTATGTAATTACAACAGGATATTGGTATGAAGCTATGATTCATTTGAAAGTTGGCAACAAAGAAAAAGCAATTGAAGCGTTAGAGAATGTGAAGTATAAAAAACATTACAGATATGAAACAGCTAAAATAATAGTGAGCAAGCTAAAATAATACTCTAAAAAAGCTATCAAAAAATTAGAATTTGACCTGTAACGTCGCATAAAAATTACGATTGTTTGACGGAATAATTCCGGGACCTGGATAACCCGTGGCACGACGTGTAAAATATGCATTATCCAACACATTGTTGACTCCTGTTTCCAACTTGAAGTTTTTGTAGGTGTACGACAACGAAATATCCAAAATGTCATACGCTGGAATTTCTCCAATCACGCCGCTTAAGTTACTTTCTACAGCGTTGGAAGCATCAGTAAATTGCTGCGATAAATAGGTGTATTGAATGTTTGACAAAAAGTTTTTGTATCCGAATAAAACACCCGTTTTTAGATTGACGTTCGGTACAAATTCTACATTATTACCTTCTACGCCATTTTCTTCGGAATTGGTGTATTCTGAATCGGTAATTGCCGCGTTGATGAAATAGTTGAAACTATAATCGTCATTTTTTAAGAAGATTTCATTCAAGTTGAAATCAATGAGTGATTCTATTCCATACATGACAGCATCACCGATGTTTCCACGTTCACTTTTTACGCTTCCATCCGCAAAAGCACGTTGTACAAAACCAATTCGATCGTTGTAGAACAATCCGAATGCGCCAATGTCATACGAGATTTTGTTTTTGTAGTTTCCACGCAATCCGAAATCAATCGTCATTCCTTTTTCGTCGTCAATTGTGGGACTGATCGCAAACGCAGGATTGATAATGCTGATGTCAGTAAATGTTACCGAACGGTAGTTTTGTGAGACATTTCCATAGATTTCCAATGCGTCCGATGGCTTGTAACTTGCGCCCAATCCGAAGAGTACAAACGAGCGTTCGCGTGTTTCGCTGTTGTCTACCGTTTCATTTAAAATAACGTTTCCAGCACCATCCGTATTGATTCGTTTGAAGAATCCGTCGCTTTCCGTTTTGATGTGTTCAAAGCGGAAACCTGGCGTAATGGATAGTTTTTCATTCACATAAAAAATATTCTCTCCAAAAACTGCCACATTTAAGTTTGGATAATCATACGCTGACTGATTTTGATAGTTTGGAAAATCTGCCGTTTGAAATTCAAAATTCGGATCGCTTCCCGTACTTCCTGGTCCTTGCGCACTCGTGTTGTCCGCTTTGTAAAATTTAGAACCGATCAAAAATGTAGATTTCTTCCCAAAAACTTCATAGTTACTCAACAAACGTGCTTCAAATCCGAAATTGTCAAAGTCACCTTTAATTAAATCGCGTTCGCCGCCTGGATCAACTTGATTCACACGGTTCGTCCTAAAACCTAACGCGTTTCGTTCCGCATTTAAACCAAAAGCATTGAACGTAAAGTTTGTATCTTCTGAAAACTTGTGTGAAAATTTTAAGTTATATAACAACCAATCAATTTGAAACCAGTTGCGTTCTCGGTTGCTCTGAAACGGATCTTCTGCAAACATTGCATCCGTTAAACCGCCCGCTTGCTTTGCCAAATACCGCAAATAGGTAATTTCTGCTTCTAACTTTGTACGTTCATTAAATTGATATCCAATGTGCGCGTACGCGTTTTTTGATTCAAATTCTGAGTTTGGACGAAATCCGTCACCTTTTTTATAGTTGAAAAACGAGTAGTAACTAAATTTTCCTATCGTTCCGCTTACGCTTGTAAAGTTGGTGTACAAATTGTTACTTCCTAAGGTGTTTCTAGTGATAAATTCGAAGGGTTTTGCTTGATTTGGCTTCTTCATCACAAAGTTAACTAAACCGCCAAATTGCGTTCCATATTGCAACGAAGCCGCACCACGAATGATTTGAATTTCTTGCAAACCTTCTGCCGCAGGCGAATAGTAACTTTCTGGATATCCCAACACGTCTGCGCTGATGTCATACCCATTTTGTCGTGTGTTGAAGTTTGCCGTACGATTCGGATCCAATCCGCGACCACCAATGTTTAACTGCAAACCTGCATCATCATTTTGGTAAATATTCAACCCTACAACTTGACTGTATATTTGGCGTGCATTGTTTGACGCCAAGTTTGCCATAGATTGTTCAACCAAAACCACTTCCGTCTTCTTTCCTGCGTAAATGGCGGTTTCTTCCACGTCATTTAAGCGTTTTAATGCGAAGATTTTTGTTTTACGAACATTCAATTCCACTTCCGAGAGTTGTTCGCCCAAAGGCTGCAAAGACACATTTAGTACAATTTCTTTATCAACCGTTACTATTTTTTCAACCACCGTATATTCATACGAGAAAAAGACAAGTGTGAGTTTCTTTGCTTCCGTTGTAAATTCATAATATCCTTTAGCATTTGTAGTGGCTAATTTCCCCGAAGTTTGATCAAAGATATCCACATTTTCAATCGGTTTTTGAGTATTTGCTGCGGTTACAGTTCCCGAAATTTTTTGTTGCGCTGCTAGGGAAAAACAGGCAAATACTGCAATTAGTAAAGAGAAATGTTTTAAGTTCATCAGTTAGCTTTTTTGTATTGAGAGGAAACGTTTTTATACATTGTGAGAATTATTGCGTTTCCTCGGTAAATGGTTTGATCCAGTTTTTATGTTTGAATGATTCTTTTAGTTGATATAAATCTACTTTTTCGTAAATAAATCGTTGACTCATGCGTCCGTTAAGCGCAACATAACTGTCTACATATACTGCTACATTTTTATGTCCTTGACTTGTAAAATGATCGCCTAAATAGTGTGCGTATTCCAGAATGAAATCAGGTTGAAAACTCATTTGTTTTTCTTGTCGCTCTGTAAGAAAGTCGCTGTTCTTTACATAGAAAAAGTTGCCCGTTTCTGTATCTACAATTTTAAAGGTAGAAATACCTCTTTTTTCCATCAACATCACGCGCCAAGAGAAACGATAGCCTTGTTCTGTCCAAAATAAATTGCCAGGATACAGCATAAATCTGAATGGTAGTATAATTTGAAGCGCAAAGAAAGTGATAACAATAGGGATGATGAACGATTTGTACGACAACTGGTATTCCTGTAGCGTTTCAAGCGTATGGATAGGCACTTTACGAATATGACTGATGATTTTTTTGAGAAATGAAATGATTTTTGTGTGAACATCTGCATCAAAAAAGATCAACGTACCGACAATCATTACGAAAGGAAACATTCCGATAGGAAATAAAACTCGTGTAAATACATGGAAAAAAACCACTAAGATAAAGGCAAACACGCGTGTTTTTCGGTAGAGTAATAAGAATGGAATGAACAAATCGTAGAGCATTCCAGACCAACTCATTGCGTAGTGAAACCAATCTTGTTGCAGCAGCGTTTTTCCGATAATTGGCAGATCGAACTTAGAAGGCAACCATATTTTTAGCGGCTGCGCTTTAAAAAGCCAATCGGCATTTATTTTTGCCAAACCTGCGTAGAAATAGACAATTCCTAGGAGCAATTTTATCGCGTCAATCGTCCAATTGGGTACATTTTGATAACTCCTTTTTCGCCATAGATTGTCAACAGAAAACATAGCATTTGCAGGAAGAAATATCATCAAAAAACTTAAGATACTGATAAAATAGTAGTGGTTTAGATATGTGGTTTTATCCATCAATTCGATGTAGGTAAAACTCAGAAAAAACGCAATGATTGCTAGACGATATTTTAATCCTAGCGCTACTAGAAACGCAGATATTCCACAAATGATAAAGATGACATAGGTAAAATTCCCTACAGGTTTTATCCATTCAAAACCGTAGTATGAAAAGTGAAAATTGGGTTGAAGGTATTGGGTTTCTATCCAATCGTTTGCCCAAAAACGAATGATTCCGTAACACATCATCAAACCAAAACCAATACGAAATACTGCCAAAGGCGCTGCATTGGTTTGCTGTTGAAGATATTTTTGAAAACGATTCACTCGATACACGAGATTTAGATAGTTTCAACGTTGACGTCGAAATACTTTTTATTGTCCTTTCTACATACTTCGTGGACTTGCCGAAGTAAGTTTATTTTTATATAAAAAAAGGTTGTCTGCTTACGACAACCTTCCTTTTACGAGTAATTTTAAATTTAATCGCCATCTGCGTCCACAAAGTCAACGCTGATATCAAAAGCTTGTAACATGTCTACTTTGAGCAATACTACTGCTGCTTGCAACGCGTCATATGCTTGTGTCATTTTTGTGTTGTCTGAATTGATTTGATTTACAAAGTTTGCATCTAATTCTTGAATTTTTCCACGCGCCGTGTTGAATTGATTGATGATCGCTACAGCTAAATCTGATCTGTCAAGCGAGATTAAGTATGTTTTGAAACTTTCGCCTGCGGCAGAACCGCCAAATTCCGTCCCGTTGAATATTGCAATGACAGCATCTAACGCTTCCAATGCTAATTCTTTTGATACTTCTCGGTTGTAGTATGCTTCTACTCTATCTGTTAATGGTGTTGCTGAAAAGTTTCCGGCTGGAATTCCAATTTTGTTGGCACGCAATCCTTTTTCGTAATAGAAAATGAAATCGTTGATGAATTTGTTCGTTGCGCTCGTTGCTGTGTTTGCCGTACTTGATACGAATGTATTTCTGTATGTATTTGTCCAATCGTTTAACATATCTTGCGTAAGCATTTGCATTTGCGTGATAAGATCGGATAGATAGGTATTGTATTTTGTCGCGTTTGCGTCCGAATTGTATTTTGTTACAATGTTTGTGTCTGAATTTGCCAAACCGAATAACATATAGTCTAATGCTGGAAAACCAACTGCATCGTTGTTGTTTACAGCTCCTAAATCGTAGTTTCCGTTGGCAATATTGTTTTCTACATCCGTAACATTTACTGGATACGTGTTCATCTGAAAGTAGTATAACGTTTGCTCTGCCAATCCGATATTGAAAGCTTCTACATGTTGCCATGACTTGTACGCTGTAAGCCAAGCGCCACGCAATGCATCAAGGTTTGCTTGATTTGGCGTAGCAATAAAGTCATCTTTTGCGGTAGCTAACGCATCTAAATCGGTGTTTAATGCTTGGTATGAAGGAATGATAATGTTGTCTGCAAGATTGGTTAACATCGCTGCTCTGTTAAACGCTGTTTCGCCACCACCATTTCCAGTGTCAGGTGCTGGTCCATCATCGCTTGAACTGCAAGCTACTATACAAATTACGAGTACTACTAACGATAAAATCTTCTTCATTTTTATTTCTATTTATTCTAAATAAACGATGCAAAAGTAAAAAAGTAGTCTTTGTAATCCTAATACGCAGACTACTTTTTTATACTAATTCTAAATAATTATTTTTAGCTTCCAGCTTGTGCTGTTGTAAAGTTGAATTCGGCTGAAATTTCGTCAGAAATTGCGTCTAATGTTTCTGTTGTTACCTCCCAAAATCCGTTTCCTTCCATCAATTGCGTTATATAACCGTCCACTTGTACTTTGGTAAAGTATGGTTGATTTGTTCCTGGCTTACGCGTGAATTGTAAACTGTAGATAAATCCGAATCCTTCTGATAAATCGTGAAATGCGCTTGCATTATCTGTTCCTAAAGTGCTTTTTGCTTGTTGCAGATAGTACACTGCTCTGATAGCGATAATTTCGGATATTTTTTCTCGGATGATCGCTGCTTGTTCATCACGCACCGTATAGTTTTTTTCCACGATCGCGGCTCTTCCTTTTTTGAATGCTTCGTATATTTCGGAAGCAATGCCAGCAAAGTCTGTATCATTTTCTACTCTGGAAAGGTATTTATTCAAAAAACTATCTTCATTTAAGATCGGAGCTGCTGCATTGTCGGTTCCGTATAAATAACCGAATGCTTCATCCCATTTGTGTTCCATGTTGGTGTAGTTTTTTCCTTCTGCTACGATGTCCGCATCATTATCTTCACGGTTTGTTGCGGCATCTAAAACCGAAGTACTTAAATAGTTATTCAACATTTGATCTACCATTAAAGCACCAATCAATCCTTTGTTTATTGCTTGATTGTATTCTAACCCTTTTGCACTGATATACCGTGTTGATCCTCCACCAGCTTCTTGCAATTGTCCTGCATTTCCTGCACTAGCTATATTTGCCCAAGCTGGAAATACTTCTGAAACTTGCGCTGAAATCCATGAATCGAAATCTGCTTTGATGGCATTTGCGTCGGTTGTATTTGCTGAAAAATAATCGGTAGAAGCGGCCGTTTTACTTCGAATGCTTTTGTTGGAAGCATTTAAGTCCGTATTGCTAAAACTAGTATTGCCTTCTACATGTGCAAACATAGCATCAATTGCTGCTTCTGTTTGTGTTGGATCTAACAAAGCTCCGATAAGTTCTTCGCCCATTTGAATACGTGTTGTTTGCCCGTTGTAATCAACTGTAGTAGCTCCATTTCTACTAAACTCATATGTTGCTGGTGTAATGACTTCATTTGTATCAAATGGTTCATTTCCATCATCGTCTGAACAAGAAGTGAATATACAACCGCTAACTGCTAAGATTCCAATAATTATTCTTTTCATTGTAAGATTGTGTTTGTATGGTGTGTTTTTTTGTTTCAGCAAATATATTATGCGTTTTCGAATTTACAAAGTTTATTTAGACTTAATCTTAATTAAATTAAGAAAAAAAGATTAACTAATTCATATACAGATTATTACACATCAAATTATTTCTGTTTTTTCTGTAGAATCGTATTAAAAACTAATTTAAAAAGCTTTTTGTTGCGTCTTTAGAGAGAAAAAATAAGTCTTTGTAACCGATTCATTTCTGAATCGTCTTACGTGTATAACTAACATCAATCAAAAAATAATAAATCAATGAAAAATTATGCAATGACGATGCTCTTTTTGGGCATTTTTTTCTTTACCAACTTCACAAAAGCACAAACCGCTCAAACAGGCACAGAACAAACACTTGAAGAAACCATTATCGCATTGGATGCGCAATTTTGGAATGCCTATAATACATGTGATGTGGCAAGTTTTAAAAATTTCCTTACGGAAGATTTAGAATTTTACCATGACAAAGGCGGACTTACAAAAACCTCAGACAAACTTATAGAAATGGTCAAAAATGGATTGTGTGCCGATCCGAATATGAAATTGCGCAGAGAAGCTGTAAAGGGAACTGTGAACGTGTTTCCTTTGAATAATTACGGCGCTATTATTACTGGCGAGCATTTGTTTTATTTGACAGAAAACGGAACAACGGAACGATTGGTGGAATCGGCAAAGTTTACGCATGTTTGGCAAAACAATCAAGGTGCATGGCGTATGTCGCGCGTGTTAAGTTACGATCATCAGCAAACCAGCAGTAATGCCGCTAGAGGAAGTCAGGCATTGTCAATTACAGCGGCAGAAGCTTTGGTAGGCACTTATGAAGCTCCCAATACGGGAACCGTTACCATTTTTATGGAAAACAACACCTTACGCATCAAAGCTGGAAAGATGAATTCGGAATTGTTTGCAACATCTGAAACTTCCTTATTTATTAAAGAAGCTCCAATTCGTTTTGATTTTGAGAAAGATGCAAAAGGGAAAGTTGTGACGTTTACGGTTTTTGAGAGTGGAAACGCTGTGGAGAAGGCTGTTAGAGTTGAGTAAGGTTTACGAGTTATTTTGATATAAAAAATCCCTGCAATGTTAAGTCGTAGGGATTTTTTGTGTTTTATGTTTTCCTAAGCTTACTCGCCCATCATCTCCATCAGCTTCGCTGAAACTCTTTTATACGTACCATCTTCAAGTCGTGTACGAATCGCAGAAAAAGCCTCTAAAGTCTCTTCTACGTCTTGTAAGGTATGTGATGCCGTAGGAATCATACGCAATAAGATTAATCCTTTTGGAATTACTGGATATACGACGATTGAACAGAAGATTCCGTGGTTTTCACGTAAATCTTTTACCAACGCCATTGCTTCTGGAATGCTTCCTTTTAAGTATACTGGTGTTACACAACTTTGCGTCGTTCCAATGTCAAATCCGCGTTCTTTGAGTCCGCTTTGTAATGCATCTACAATTTTCCAAAGGTTTTGCTTTAATTCTGGCATGGTACGCAACATATCCAAACGTT
>CAZHSA010000072.1:0-13084 GCA_964535135.1 uncultured Kordia sp. | reverse complement strand
ACGATCAACATTTACAATCACTTTCATGTTGTTGGTGGCGTTGTTTGTGGTGTCTGGCTTGGTTGTAATATCAACCTTTGTACGGTAATATCCTTGTTTTTTATACTTATTTTGGATATAGTTTTTGGTATTTGCCAAGAAACTTTCTGTGATTTTCTTCCCTTTTTTAAGTTCCGTTTCTTTAATCACAGTTGCAGCTTTGTTTTCCTTTAAACCACGAACTTCTACATCTGACAGTGTAGGTAATTCTTGAATGTTTAATTCTAGGAAAATTTGATCACCTTCAATACGTTCTATGTAGAAGTTGATATCGCTAAAAAGTTCTAATCCCCATAATTTTTTAATTACGGCACTAATTTCTTCTCCAGGTACTAAAATTTCTTGTCCTTCGCGTAATTGTGTATAGGTAATTACGGTTTGTTCGTTATAACTTTTTAATCCAGTAACTTTAATGCCGCCTATCTTGTATTTCTTTCCTTTGTCAAAAGACGTTTCTTGTGCATACGAGGCAATACTGCAAAACAGTAATAATAATAGCAATAATGATTTTAGGTATTTTTTTTGCATTAAAATTCTAATTAATTTGTTCGCTTGTTTTTCCAAATCTTCGTTCTCTATTTTGATAATTAATCAACGCTTCATATAAATCTTCCTTGCTAAAATCTGGCCATAATATATTGGTAAAGTACAGTTCAGCATAGGCAATTTGCCAAAGCAGAAAGTTACTGATACGGTGTTCTCCGCTAGTACGTATAAGTAAATCTACATCGGGTAAATCGTGCGTGTAAAGATGCTGATTAATAATGGATTCGTCAATAGATTCCAAAGAAATTATATTATTTTTAACTTTCTGACATATTTCTTTAACAGCATTTTTAAGTTCTTCTCTTGAACCGTAACTTAATGCTAAAGTTAATGTCATGTGTGTATTGTTTTTCGTCTTTTCAATGACTTCAAAGAGTTCGTTTTTAGCTCTTTTAGGTAATGTGTCTAACGAACCAATAGCTTGCAGTTTTATATTGTTTTTTTGTAATATCTTGAGTTCTTTCTTTAGGGAAGAAACTAATAAACGCATTAAGGCATCTACTTCAAACTTTGGACGATTCCAATTTTCCGTAGAAAACGCGTATAGTGTTAAATTTTTAATTCCAAGTTCGGCACTGGCTTCCACCGTTTCTCGTACTGATTTTGTGCCATTTTCATGCCCAAATACACGAAGTTTTCCTTTTTGTTTCGCCCAACGACCGTTTCCGTCCATAATAATGGCTAAATGTCGTGGCAAAAATTCTTTCTGTATTTTTTCGGCTAAACTCATTCGTATTTTTGCTTACTAAGCTAGTAACAATAACAGGGTTTTTTCCCAAAAGTATAGGTTAGGGTAATTCCCGTAAACATATACCAATCGTTACTATTTATATTTCCAAACTTCAAATTATCAAAATCTTTTTTGTCATTTACAGGATTGCTTCCGTCAATACCATCGGTAAAAGTATAGCGTGCGCCCAACTCTAAACCTAATACCCACTGATCAGAAACTGTCATTTTATATCCCAATACCATTGGAATCGCAAATGAGTTATCGTCACCAAACGACACGAGATCACCATTGTCTAAAAACAGCGAGTCATAACTAAAGTATGAAATCCCTGTATATAAATAAGGTGCGCTTTGCGGATCCGTTTGATGCAAATTAAATTCCCAAAATGTAAATTCAATACCTACAGACAATTCCGTAATAGTATTGGTAAACTCTAATCCTCTTAGTTGTCTAGAAGGATCGTCCGAGTTAATATCTTTCCCTTCCAACAACGTACGTGTGATAGACGCTCTAAACGAATGTCGCTCACTTCGATTCCATTTATATATAGCTCCATATGCTAAATGGTTAGGGTTTATATATTGTGTTGACCCTACATCGCCAATAAAATTACTGTAGCCAATATATCCTCCAATTTCGTGGAGTTGGGCATTTGTGGATTGGGCTAAAGTAAAAGCTACCAATAGTATAACGAGTCTTCTCATGAGTATCAAAAGTTTGCAAATATAGTATTCTCTTTTGTTATAGGCAATTGAAAAATAAGCCTATGGGATTTAAACATGATTTGCTTGATTTTATTGCGCTTAATTTCGTTTATCTTCGCCCCAAAGTAGCTTTTTACGAAGTGTTTGAAGAAAACTTTGTCCTTCAAGCTCAATTAGCTTTACTGTAAATGGTGCTTTTTTAATGATGATAGTGCTATTAATGTCTACCGTTGCTATGCGTGAATCTAAAGAAATAAGGTGTTTGTCTTCTCTTCCAGAAACTTCCAATCGTATGGTGGTATGATCAGGAATTACTAAAGGACGTGCGTTTAAGTTGTGTGGTGCAATAGGTGTTAATACAAAATTATTATTGTTCGGTGTAATTACAGGGCCGCCGCAACTTAAGGAATATCCCGTGGAGCCTGTTGGCGTTGCCACAATAAGTCCGTCTGCCCAGTATGATGTTAAGTATTCGTCGTTTAAATGTGTTTTTACGGTAATCATGGAAGTTGTGTCTTTACGTGCTACCGTGACTTCGTTTAGTGCAAAATTCATGTTGAGAATGTCTTCATTTTCAGGCGAAGTTTCTATCGCTAATACACTACGATCAATAATAGTATATTCTTTTTTGACGATTTTGGAGACCGCTTCTTCTATTTCTTCTTTTTGAATCGTAGCTAAAAAACCGAGTCTTCCCGTATTGATCCCTATAATAGGAATATTCAAATCTTGCACCAGCGTGATGGTTCTCAAAATAGTTCCATCGCCACCAATACTAAAAAATAAATCGAAAGTTTCATCTAAATCTTCGTAAGCTTCAAACGTTTTGTAAGTTTCTTTTACTTGAATTTTCTCAGAAAAAATAGCATAATACCGTTTTTCAATATAAATATCAATACCGTATCGCTCTAAATTCTCAAGTAAAAGAGAAATATACTCACCAGCGTCTTTGTGGTAAAATTGACCGTAAATACCAATCTTCATGACCTAAATGTTCAAGTATTTATCTAAGTATTCCGAGCGTTCTTTTAAATTTTGCATATACGTATCTTCTGCAAATTCAGAAACAATATTGTAGCTATATCTTCTAAACGATTGTACAATGTCGTTTAAACTGGCGTTGTTTAACTTCATGGTGACTTGTACAACGTCGTGTTCAGCTTTGGAGATAAACGCACCAAGCATGCGACCATTATTCGATTCTACAATTTGGCAAATTTCGCTAAATGAATAATCTTTCACACCTTTTTCAACAATAAGTACACTTCCCAATTCGTGTAAAAATGGCGTATCGTTAAAAACACTAATGATATCATTCAACTCATAATACCCAATATAATCGTTCTTTTCATTCAAAATAGGCATGATGTTCGACGAATTCTGCGCAAACGCCTCTAGCACATCAATCCAATTGGTTTGCTTGCGTACAAAAAACTGCTCCAATGCATAACGAAAATCATTAATGGATTTGTCGGCATCAAAACAATGTGCATCTGTTTCTGACAAGCATCCTAAATACACGCCATTTTCCGTAATAGGAATGTGTGAAAATGTAAGTTGATTAAAAACCAATTGCGCTTCCTTTACAACATCATTAATAGCTAATGGTGTAACGTCATTTAATATAAATTGTGCAATATTCATAGAACAAAAGATTTATGGGTGCAAATTAATTAAAAATAACTACTTCTTAGCATGCGAACTTTGTATTTTTGTGCTCAGCGAAAAAATATAACAGAATGACCACAAAATTAAGTGTAAACATTAACAAAATAGCTACGTTGCGAAACTCTCGTGGTGGCGATATGCCGAACTTGGTAAAATTTGCAAAAGATGTACAAGCCTATGGAGCGGAAGGAATCACCATTCATCCACGACCAGACGAGCGTCATATTCGATATCAAGATGCGCGCGACTTAAAACCGATTGTACATACTGAATATAATATTGAAGGAAATCCGATTCAAAAATTTGTGGATTTGGTGTTGGAAGTAAAACCTACACAGGTAACCTTAGTGCCAGATGCGGTTGATGCCATTACGTCAAATGCAGGTTGGGATACCATTGCACACAAGGATTTTCTCACGGAAGTGATTACAGAATTTAAAAACAACGGAATTCGAACGTCTATCTTTGTCGATCCTGTATTAAAAATGATTGATGGTGCCAAAGCTGTAGGAACTGATCGTATTGAATTATACACAGAAGAATTTGCGCATCAATACGGTTTAGGAAATACCAAAGCCATTCAACCTTATATTGATTGTGCTGTACGATCGAACGAATTGGGAATTGGCGTAAATGCAGGACACGATCTAAGTTTGGATAACATCGCTTTCTTTGCAAAGGAAATTCCTGGATTGCTAGAAGTTTCTATTGGACATGCGCTCATTTCAGAATCGTTATATCTTGGTGTTGAAAATGTGGTGAATATGTATTTGAATAAATTAAAGGTATGATTTTACACTCAAATATTATTGGTGACGCGGGGAAGCCTTTGTTAATTTTGCATGGTTTCTTGGGCATGTCCGATAACTGGAAAACACTTGGTAAAAAGTTTGCAGCTTCCGGTTTTCAAGCACATTTAATAGATCAACGGAATCATGGACGTAGTTTTCATTCGGATGCATTTAATTATGATCTCCTTGCGGAAGATGTAAAACGCTACTGCGATCATCACAACTTGAAACAGGTGTCTTTAATAGGACATTCTATGGGTGGAAAAACGGCTATGTTATTCGCTGTGAACTATCCTGAACTATTGGATAAACTTGTTATTGTAGACATCAGTCCAAAATTCTATCCAACACATCACCAACAAATTTTAGCAGGCTTAGCAGCACTTCAGCAAGAAACACTGAAAAGTAGAAGCGATGCAGAAGCCATCATGTCGCAGTATGTTTCCGAATTTGGGACGCGTCAATTCTTGCTTAAAAACTTATACTGGAAAGAAAACAAAACGCTAGGTTTACGTGTTAATTTGCCAGCATTAGTCGAAAATGTAGAAGAAGTTGGCGAGCCGTTGTCTAAATTTTCGATGTATGACAAAGACACATTATTCTTAAAAGGTGATAAATCAGAGTATATTCTTACAGGTGATGAAGAGTTAATAAAGCAACATTTTCCAAAAGCTAGCATTCAAGAAGTATCAAATGCGGGACATTGGTTGCATGCCGAAAACCCAAAAGAATTTTTTGAAAAAACCTTGCTTTTTTTGAATTCTTAAGAATCGCTGTAAATTTACTATGAATGCATAATAAATTCGTTTAATCCTTGTATTTATCATAATTTATGCTAATTTTGGTGCTTTAATTTTACAAAAAATTAACCTTAAATCAACAATTTTTATTTATTATGAAGAAACTATTATTGGTATTGACCATCGCGTTTTCGGCTTCGGTAGTGTATGCTGGAGGATATAGAGTCGGAGTACAAGGTCATAAGCAATTGGCAATGGGACATACAGGAGTTGCGGTTGTAACAAGTGCAGAATCTGCATTTTTCAACCCAGCAGGAATGGTATACTTGGATGGAAAGCTTAATGTATCTCTTGGTGCAGCGGCAGTAATTTCAAACACAAGCTATCAAAACAGAGAGTTCGGATATACAGCAGAAGCTGATAATCCTATCGGAACTCCATTTTATGCATACGGAACTTATAAAATTAACGATTGGTTATCTGCGGGAATTGCAGTCTACACACCTTACGGAAGTAGAGTAGAGTGGCCAACTGATTGGGAAGGTTCTCATTTAGTAAACAATATTGAACTATCAGCTATTTTTGTACAACCAACGGTTGCCATTAAAATTTCTGACAAATTAAGTATTGGTGGTGGACCAATTTATGTAACTGGAGCGGTTAACTTTAACAGAAACCTATCAAGAAGCTTAACGGATGAAGCTGGAAATCGTTCAAACGTAACAATTGATGCTTCCGGAATCAATGCATGGGGATATTCTATCGGAGCTATGTTTCGCCCAACGGAAGACATTACCTTAGGATTTAACTACCGTTCAAAAATTGATATGGATGTTGAAAGAGGTGACGGAACTGCAGATTTTGAAAACTTACCAACTGCTTTGGCAGCAGGTTTTGCTGATGGAGACTTTACATCATCATTGCCGTTACCAGCAGAATTAACTTTTGGTGCTGCTTTTAAACCATCAGAAAAATGGTTAATCGCTTTTGATTATACAAGAACATATTGGGACGCATACCAATCTTTAGATGTGCAATTTTTCAACGCAGCAGGATTGTCTCGTAACCCAAGAAACTACAAAAACTCATCTATCTATAAAATTGGTGCACAATATGAAGCTACTCAAAAAGTAACAGTAAGAGCAGGTTTCTACATTGACGAATCGCCAGTAAGAGATGGATTCTTTGCACCAGAAACGCCAAGACCAGATTCAATTAACTTTACCACAGGTTTCTCATACAACCTTAATAGTAAATGGGCAATTGATGCTTCTGTATTATATGTACATTCAAATGAAGTAAATAATTCATACAATAGTTTCATAGAAGCTGGGCAACCAATATCATTCGGTGGAGATTACAAATCGAATGCGTTAGTAGCAGGAATTGGAGTATCGTACAAATTATAATATCAAAGAGCAGAAAAAGATGAAAAACAATATAAAATATATAGCAGTATTAGCGTTAGGATTATTTGCCTGTGAACCAGAATTTGATAATCCAATTGACGAAAGTGGAACGTATTCAAGTGGTGCAGCAGACTTTTCAAGGTTTGTGGCTGTTGGAAACTCATTAACGGCTGGTTTCATGGATGGAACCGTGTTTAGAAGTGGACAACAAAATTCGTTTCCAAACATCATGGCAGAACAATTTACTCTTGCAGGTGGCGGAACGTTTACACAACCATCGTATGATGATGATGCTAACGATTCAGGAGGATTTTTATTAGGAGGAAATCCATTACCAGGTTTTGATACGCGTTTAGTGATTGATGCCAGTGAAGGTGGACCAGAAAACTTAAATGTCATGCCAACAATGGAAGTGTCTAACTTGCAAGCTACGGCATATAACAACATGGGAATTCCTGGAGCAAAATCATTTCATTTAGGCGCGCCTGGATACGGAGACATTGCTAACTTAGCTATTGGAGCAGCAAATCCATACTATGTGCGTCATGCAACAGCACCAAATGCAACCGTAATTGGCGATGCCGTTTCTTTAGATCCTACATTCTTTGCATTATGGATTGGAAACAACGATATCTTAGCATTTGCTACTTCTGGTGGAACAGGTGTAGACCGTACAGGAAATCCAAACGTATTATCGTATGGTTTTAATGATATTACAGATCCAGGTGTGTTTGCATTTACCTACCAAGGTTTAGTAGACGCGTTAACAGCGAATGGCGCTAAAGGAATTGTAGCAACGTTACCAGATGTAACATCAATTCCTTACTTTACAACAGTACCTTACAATCCAATTCCTATGGATGCGGCAACTGCAGCCTTTGCAAATAATGGATATGCAACGTATAATGGCGGATTGCAATTTGCAGTTGGAAACGGTTTGTTAACTGCTGATGAAGCTGCGCGACGTACTATTAATTTTGTAGCAGGACAAAATGCAGTTGTTATTGAAGATGAAGATTTAACAAACTTAACAGGATTTGGAATTCCAAGCTACAGACAAGCAACTGTAAATGATTTAATGGTATTGCCTTCCTTAGGTTTTATAGGACCAGATCCTACAAATCCTGCTATTATTAATGGAGTCAATGTTCCTTTAAGTGATAGATGGGTACTTACAGCAACGGAAATTGAATTGGTAAGAAATGCAAGAACAGCCTACAACAATACAATTATAGGAATTGCACAAGCAAATGATTTAGCAATAGCAGATATGGCAGTTATTCTAGAAGAATTAGTTTCTGGTTTGCGTACATCTGATGGACAGATTTATACAAACAACTACTTTGACGGTTCTAGTGATGCTTTATCTACTGCAGTATTCTCGTTAGATGGTGTGCATCCAAATTCAAGAGGATATGCAATTGTAGCAGATCAATTCATTCAAGTAATTAATGAAAAATACGGAGCAAACGTACCAAGAGTAACTGCAGGATACTATCCTGGAGTAACGGTAGTTCCAACAAACTAAAATTAGTGATGGTCAATTAAAAGACATATCATACATACTATAACAAAAAAGCACTGAGGAATCGGTGCTTTTTTTTTGAACTTTTTTAAGATAGAATTTACACGGCGACTTACATACTTTAAAATTTCTGTCTTTGCAGTAAAAATAAACTGATATACAATCGTTTAAAAACTTGATTCGCTTTTAAAAATAATGTACTTTTGCAAGCCAATTTTCATATCATAAATAAGAAGATGAATATAACAAGAGATAATATAGATGCGCTGAATGCTGTTGTCACTGTAAACATTGAAAAAGAAGATTACACTGATAAAGTGACTAAGATCCTATTGGATTATAAGAAAACTGCAAACATTCCAGGATTTAGAAAAGGACACGTGCCTTTAGGTTTGGTAAAAAAGCAGTATGGAAAAGCAGTGCTAGTTGATGAAGTAAACAAACTTTTACAAGAAAGCTTAAACAAGTATTTAGTAGAAGAAAAATTGGATATTCTTGGAAATCCATTACCTAGAATGCAAGAGGAGTTTGATTGGGATGCAGAATCTTTTTCGTTCGAATTTGAATTAGGCTTAGCACCAGAATTTAATGTAGACCTTCAAGAAAATGCTATTACACAATACAACATTGTAGCTGATGACAAAATGATCGACGGTCAAATTGAAAACATCCGTAAGCAATATGGTAAACTAATCAGCCAAGATGAGGTAACTGAGGAATCTGAAGTAACAGGAATCTTCTCAAATGAAGAAAAAGAAATTGAAAACAACGTTACTTTCGGTCTTGATAAAATTAAAGGAAAAAGAAATCTAAATAAATTTGTTGGCGCTAAAGTAGGTGATACTTTAACGTTAAAAACAAAAGGATTATTCAACGATGATCATGATTTAATGAACTTCTTAAAAGTTTCTCATGATGATGCACACGATTTAGATATCGAAGTATCTTTCAAAATAAACGAAGCAAACACAAGAGAATTGGCAGAATTGAACCAAGAATTGTTTGACAAGTTGTTTGGAGAAGGAAATGTTTCTTCCTTAGAAGATGCAAAACAAAAAATCAAAGAAGATGCTGAAAGACAATTTGTACAGCAATCTGACCAACGTTTATTAAATGACGTAACAGAAGGTTTGATTGAAAACACAAAATTCGATTTACCAGCTGACTTCTTAAAAAAGTGGATTCAATCTGCAGGCGAGCAAGAATTAACGCCAGAGCAAGCTGAAGAAGAATACACAAAATCAGAAAAAGGATTGCGTTACCAACTTATTCAAGATAGATTGGTAAAAGACAATGAAGTAAAGGTTGAGTTTGAAGATTTAAAAGAATTCGCAAAGCAAATGATCAAAGTGCAAATGGCACAATTTGGACAAATGAACCCGAGTGATGAAGAGTTAGAAGGGATTGCTGCAAGAATTTTATCGAACCAAGAAGAAGTTCGTAGATTAACAGATCAATTGTTAAGTCAAAAACTATTAGATCTTTTCAAAGAAAAAGCAAAGCTAGAAACGAAAGAAGTTACCTACGAAAACTTCGTTAAAGAAGTATACGGAGATAGCGAGTAAGAAATAAAATACTTATATTTAAGGCGTTAAAAAAATGATTTTAACGCCTTTTTTAATCAAAAAAATACCAAAACAAGAAATGAACTATAAAAAAGAATTTCATAAATACGCAACTAAACATCACGGTATCAATAATATGTACTATGATAAAATAGTAAGTCGCATGTCTCCATCTACATTTTCAAACCCTGTAGGAATGACACCATATATTATTGAAGAACGTCAGCTAAATGTAGCACAAATGGACGTTTTCTCTCGTTTAATGATGGATAGAATCATCTTTTTAGGAACAGGAATTGACGATCAAGTGGCTAACATTGTGCAAGCGCAATTATTATTCATGGAAAGTGTCGATTCTACCAAAGACATTCAAATCTATATCAACTCTCCAGGTGGTGGTGTATATGCTGGTTTAGGAATTTATGATACGATGCAATTTATCAAACCAGATGTGGCAACAATCTGTACAGGAATGGCAGCTTCTATGGGAGCCGTTTTACTATGTGCAGGACAAGCTGGAAAGCGTTCTGGATTAACACACTCACGTGTCATGATTCACCAACCATTAGGTGGCGCACAAGGACAAGCAAGTGATATTGAAATTACAGCAAGAGAAATATTAATACTAAAAGAAGAATTATACAAAATCATTTCAAAACATTCAGGACAATCGTATGAAAAAGTATACGATGATTCCGATAGAGATTACTGGATGAAAGCTGATAAAGCAAAAGAATACGGAATGATTGATGAAATACTTGTGAGAGAATAATCGCTGCACAAGTCAACAACAAACATAATGGCGAAAGAAGAATTAGAATGTTCATTCTGTGGTAGAAAAAAACCAGAAACCAATTTATTAATTGCGGGTTTAGACGCTCACATCTGTGATAGGTGTATTGAGCAAGCACACGGAATTGTACTCGAAGAATCAAAACAGTCAAACAATGACGAATTGTCGTCTGAATTGGTGCTTCGCAAACCAAAACAAATCAAAGCCTTCTTGGACGAATTTATCATCGGACAAGAAGCCACCAAAAAAGTAATGTCGGTTGCCGTGTACAATCACTACAAACGATTGTTACAACCACCAACCAATGATGATATCGAAATACAAAAAAGTAACATCATCATGGTTGGGCAAACAGGAACAGGAAAAACCTTAATGGCAAAAACCATTGCGCGCATGTTAAATGTGCCGTTGGCAATTGTAGATGCTACGGTTTTAACAGAAGCTGGATATGTGGGAGAAGATGTAGAAAGTATCCTAACACGTTTATTACAAGCGGCAGATTACAACTTGGAAAAAGCAGAGCGCGGTATTGTATTTATTGATGAAATAGATAAAATTGCCCGCAAAAGTGACAATCCGTCCATTACACGTGATGTTTCTGGTGAAGGTGTACAGCAAGCGTTGTTGAAACTCTTAGAAGGAACGGTGGTAAATGTGCCACCAAAAGGTGGAAGAAAACATCCTGATCAAAAATTCATCGAAGTAAATACAGAAAACATCTTATTTATTGCAGGTGGAGCTTTTGATGGAATTACTAGAGTAATCACGAAGCGTTTAAACATGCAAGCCGTTGGTTACAGTGCTTCCAAAGGGGAAGAAGTTATCGACAAAGACAATATTTTACAGTATATCATTCCAAAAGACTTAAAAGATTTTGGTTTAATTCCTGAAATCATTGGTCGTTTGCCTGTATTAACACACATGGATCCGTTGGACGCAAATACTTTGCGAGCAATTCTAACTGAGCCGAAAAATGCCATCATCAAACAATACAGAAAATTGTTCTCTATGGATAATATTGAGTTTGAGATCACAGAAGGTGCGTTGGAATTTATTGTAGAAAAAGCGATAGAATATAAGTTGGGCGCGCGTGGATTACGTTCGTTATGCGAAACTATTCTAACGGATGCAATGTTCGAATTACCAGGTTCGGAAGAAAAAGAATTAAAAATCAGCAAAAATTACGCTGAGAAAAAGCTATCGAAAGTAGCGATTAAAAAATTGAAAGCAGTATCCTAAAACAACGATAATGCAAATACAGAATTTTTATATCCAATCAATAAAAAAACAATTATTGATTGGATTTTTTATTGGGTTTTGGTTATTTCTATTTTTCTATTACATAGAACCTTTTGATATGTATCAATTGCCGCCAGACGAACGTATTTTGGCTGTGTTTGGGTACACTTTCGTGGGAATTGTCACGTATCTAATCACCATTCCAATCCAACGTTTATTATACAAGCAAGCAGGAACGTGGACTTTTTTGCAAGAAGGACTATTCATTCTGTCAATGCTTTTAATTTCAGGCGGAATCGGGTATTTGTTTTTTAAATTCATTCTGCTGGAAAATGATCCGTATGCGCATAGCTTTTCATACTTCTTCTTTCAAAACGTAATTCCGACAGTTTTCTTAATACTACCTGTGATGATTTTTTTGCGATGGATGTTTAGCGACAAAACGCTTCCTGAATCAGCTGTAGCTACAAAAGAACGTTCTATCGTTATCAAAGGCGAAAACAAAGCGGAAGTTTTACACCTAAAAGAATCAGAATTGGTATGTATAGAATCGGCTAACAATTATGTAAAAGTATTTTATTTATTAGAAGGCGAATTAAAAAACGAGCTCTTCCGAAACAAGATATCTGTTCTGCAAAAAGAATTTCCTTTCTTGCTAAAAACACATCGTTCGTTCCTAATACATCCAATTCATTTCTTAGAATGGAAACGAGAATCTTCACAAACAATTCTAATCTTAAAGCCAGGAATTACTGAAATTCCAGTTTCCAAAACCTATAAAAAGGCGTTGTTGGAAAAATTCATTAATCCCGCAGAATAAACTGTTCGCCAAAGCGCAAAATTTTCGCCACTCAAAATGTTTCATTCGCCACAAATAGTTGTAAACACTGGATAAATGTCAGAATATTGAACTGTCAAACACTTAAAATAGTTCGTTATGAAAAATAAAATATTCAAAATTTTCACCTTAACAGTTTTAGTAATTACCGCATTCTATTGCGAAAGTTGTACCATGGTATACAGATCTATAGTACATGGGCAAGCAGATGTGACCGATCATGAATGGCAACCAAATGTTGCAGTTGAAAAAGGAGCAGATACTTTTATGTTTGCTGCTAAAACGGATCCAGAATTGGCTTCTTTTTTAGATGAAAGTTTAGAAGGAAGTAACACCAATGCGTTTATGGTTATTAAGAATGATACGATCATTTATGAGAAATATTTCAATAACTACAATGAAAACTCGCTTTTAACTTCTTTTTCGGTAGCAAAGTCGTTTGTATCTGCGTTGGTTGGAATTGCAGAAGAAGAAGGACTGCTAAACGAAAACGA
>CAZHSA010000071.1:10102-13223 GCA_964535135.1 uncultured Kordia sp. | reverse complement strand
AGCAGGATTGTCTGTGAAATTGGGAATTCCAGACCGATGTTGAATCATCATTTTTAGTGTGATTTTCTCTGCATTTTCAATTCTATCTGCAAGTTTTGGAAAATAATTGACAAGCGTTTCATCTAACGACAAACGCTTTTCTTTGGCCATTTTGGTAATAGCAACAGCCGTGTATAATTTACTGATACTAGCAATTTTGAATAGTGAGTTTGGATCGGCTGGTATTTTGTTGTCTCGGTCTTTCCAGCCACTTGTGTAAAACGCTGGTGGTTTTCCTGCTTTGTCAACGTACACAATCATTCCATCAAATCCATGGCCAATGGCTTCATCCGCTTGCGCTTGCACTGTATCGGGTAGTGGTAATATCCAAGCTTTTACCAAAATCCATGGAACGAAAAACAACGATACTATTGTTCCAACGAGTAATAAAACCCTTAAAATCCATTTGGCTTTTTTGTTTTTTATCATTTTTTCTTTTAGTCTGAAGTTGTCGTATTTATTTCTTCAATAATAAGCTGACCTAGTTTTGTTAGTTGATTGTATTGTTCAACCATCGTATCAAATTGCCACGCTGCTAAACTAATGACATTTCTGTATGCTGGTTTGGATGTGTATTCAATGAATGCTTGGTCATATTCAGACTGCGGTGTAGCTTTTGTGGCTAATGAATCTAATGGTATAAATGCAGAAGCCAAAATAAGTGACCTATCAAACTGAGTGTCGAGATAATTTTCTTGATGCACCGTATATTGATTATAGCTCTTCTCATTTTCTGCAATAACATCTACTAAACCGTAATATTTTCCCAAAAGAGAATCAAGCTTGGTATTGTTTATTTTGCCATAATACTCTGAGTTTTTCAATGATTCATAACCTCCTGAATTGGGCTTAAAATAAAAATCAACAAAAGCAGATCCGCTTACTTTGAACAAAAAAAGATTGTCTTTTTCAGTCTTATTTAGGATGCTATTACGTGCTTTTTTACAGAATTCAGCAATTTGCTTTCTTCCTTTTGCTAATCCTTCTAACTGTTCTATATCTTCTTTTGTATGCGACTTTATTTTTATCAAATATTCATTCAAAGAAATTGTATCTTTTTTCGACTGATTCCAATTATTGATCTGTAATGCAATCAAAATTCCTATGACAACGAGTATGATTTCTCCTAACGCATACTTCAGGTATTGAGTTTTCTTGTTGTCCAAAATTAGCTTGTGTCTTACTTTTCGAAAGAACTTCATAATATGGTTTTAAATTGCTTACAACGTGCTCTTGTATGGATAGTTGCGTGAATTAGAACTAAATTAGTAAAAGAAAATGAACCAGCAGAAGTTTCGAAGGGAATTCCAAGGAGGTGGCGTAGTAATTAAATAATTTTATACAGCGTGGTAGCACTAGTTTTTATTCCATTTTTTAAATCGTTCGTCTATTATTTTTGCTATTTTATGATAGTTTTCCCAATTATTTTTTACTCTAAAAATGTCTGGGTCGTCTTCCGAACTTACTGTTTCTTCGTAATCGTTTACATATTCTCCATTGTCGAATTCAAAATAGTCCATCGCAAAATTGAATCCGACTTTGTTTAGAAGTTCACCGATTAAAACGCCATCCCAGTTTATATATAATTCAGAAGGTGAAATTTTTTCAGATTTAGTTTGTTCAATTTCATCGCTACTTTCTTCAAGTAAAAATTCGCTATATAAATCGTTTTTTATAATCCAAGCAAAAAATAAACCTGTATGAACATAGGCTTGTTCTTCATCAAGTTCCGCTTCGTTTATTAAGTCAAAATGATATTTTGCTTTGTCAAAAACATAGCTTTCATCAACTTCTTTTAATTTCTTCTTTTTTTTGTTGAATAGTTTTCCGAACATTTTTCAAATTGGAGTTAACGTGTTTGTGTAAGATTTCGCTCTGTGTAACAAGATATTAATTTTTGGGATTAACACAGCGCTGAATTTTACTAACACCAAAAAATAACCCTAAACATTGCATAGTAGGCACAATATTCAGGGTTTTGTCGAATTTATTAAATAACTAAACTATGTAAAGATGTTACTCTCCATAGTTGGTTCGTAATGTTGTGGTAAACCTTTCAGAATGATGGTGTTAAAATACCATTAAATTGCAACCTCGGATGTCCGAATGATCAAAACGACCAATGATTTCGAATGTTCCATCGGTATGTACTTTGCCTAAATCTTGTGTGGCAATGAACGCGCAGGAGTTGGTATTTGCCAAATCAATCACGTTGATGCCGCCCGATTTTCCTGTAGTTTGTATTGTGAGTGCATCTTCAGGATCGCGCGTTAGGATTTTCATCCACGGTGGCGTTGTAAAGAAGCCATTTCCTTTGGAATATCCTTGTGAAAGCAGTTCGGTCATGCCATATTCGGAATGAATTTCTGAGACGCCAAATCCTCTACAAAGTTGTTCGTGGAGTTCCGTGCGAATCATTTCTTTTCTGCGACCTTTCATGCCGCCTGTTTCCATGATAATTGTATGCTTCAACTGAAATTGCGTTGTTTCAATCAAATCTAATAAAGCAAAAGAGACACCAATGAGCAATACTTTTTTTCCAGCGTTATCCAGTTGGGTGAGTTTTGTAGAGAGTCCTTTTAAATCATGCAAATAAAAACCACTTTCAGCCTGTTTGCTACGTTTGATGAGGTCGTTTGCCATGTAGACTAACGATGAACCTTTTCGCTCTAAATAATTGGGTAACAATGCTAAAACTACATATTCTTCAATGTTTCCATAGAAATGTGCAAAACCTTTGCGATAGCTTTCTTCATAAATAGAAATATCTGTCACATGATGTTTGCTCGTTGTACTTCCTGTGGTGCCAGAACTTGTAAATGTTTCTTGAATGGGATCACGGTTAGAAACGATTTCGTGTGATTTAAAAAATTGTATTGGCAGAAAAGGAATGTTTTCAATCTTACTAATATCACTAGGATGAATGTACAATAAATCGCAAAACGATCGGTATACAGTGTTATTTTCAAATTGATGCTGAAACGTTTGAAACGCTAGGTTTTCAAAAGAAGCTTCGTCATGAATGTTGAAAATTGTGTTGGAATCCATTGTTTGCAAATTGTATTGCAAAAGTAGGTAAAAT
>CAZHSA010000071.1:5939-10002 GCA_964535135.1 uncultured Kordia sp. | reverse complement strand
CTAGTAAAATAGCGTTTGCTTACCACATTTCCTTTTCGGTCATAAAAAGTCCACCAGCCAACTTTCTTTTTTACATGTACGTATTTGCCTTCCGCTTTTACGCTGCCATCTTCGTAAAATAGTTTTGCGGGACCTTCGGTTTTGTTGTTGCGATAAGTGCCTTCCGATTCTTTGCGCCCGTCGGGATCAAAGTTGATCCACATACCATTTCCGTAGCCGTTTTTGAATTGCTGTGCCGATTCTAACTCTCCATTATCATACCGTGCGCACAACCAACCTGTATACGGATCTTTGCTTCCTTTGGCAAAATATTGTTGTCCATATTGAGTTCCGTATTTTACAGTAGCATCATTCATAGAAACCATTTCTGATGCTGGTGGTAATTCTGTTTTTTCATTTTGGGCACAACTTAGAAAACTAGCTAGATATAGGAGAATTATTATTTTTTTCATTTCGTTATTTTTCAATCAGTAAGTATTTTGTTTCCATATAATAGAGATTCGAAATTCGTTCTCCATTTTCGTCTTTTGCGTCTCCGCGATTGCTGCTAAAGTAGAAAAATTTTCCATCGGGTGAGAAACTCGGAAAACCTTCTGATTGTGACGAATTTACCACAGGACCCAAATTTTTTGGAGCAGACCACTTTCCGTCTTTTTTTACTGTGTAGTAAATGTCAGCGCCACCAAAACCGTCAGATCTATCATCTGAAGAAAAGAAAAGGATGTTTCCATCTGGCGAAAGCTGTGGAGAAGTGTCATAATTTTTTTGGCTCGATGGCGGAATTAATTCTTGTGGTTTGCCATATTTTCCATTCTTTTTTCTTTCTGAATAGTACAAATTTGTAGTTTTACTTTCAGTGCCTTTTGTCCAGTAATAGAGATTGCCATTTGTATCTGTAGTTGGCCCTGCTTCATAGCCTGCTGGCCATACATTGTCTGTTTTCATTGATATATTGATTACAGAAGATACAGGTTTTGGTGCAGACCATTCATTGTTGATGCTATCTACATACCAAATATTCATGTCCATTTTTTCAGTCGTACTTCCGTTTGGTAACGGTCTGTAGGATGCAAAGAAAAGTTTGCTTCCATCACGGTTTACAAATACTGCTTCATCTTCGTGTGTGGAGAACGATGCTACCGTTGGCTCATTCCAGCCGTTTTGAGTTTTGGTAATTGTGTATATTCGTTTTTTGCCTGAAGTATCTTTTCTGGTGAAGTATGCCGTTTTTCCATCTGGCATAAAATTAATTCCCCATTCGTTTGTATTGTTTAGAGAGATGCGTCCTTTTTGAAAAATAGTAGGTTCATCAATCTGTTGTATTCCATTTTTATACCGCTTTCGCGAAAGTACAATGCCGTTTACATCATAGATGAATTCTACGCCCTCTTTTTTACCATTCATATACGTAGCGTCCGTTTTGAGTTGTCCATTTTTGTAGTAGTTTTTAAAAATTCCTTGTGCAATGTCGTTGATGTAAAAACTTTCGGAGCGCAATTGTCCATTCGGGTAAAAATATTCCCATCTACCATTTCCCAAACTATTTTTCCAATACGCTCTGTATCTTAAAACGCCGTTTGGATACCATTCTAGCCAAAGTCCTTCTGTTTTTCCGTTAATGACGGTTTTCCATAACGATGGACTTCCGTTAGCATATTGTTCTGAGATGATTCCTGTATAAGTTTTTAAGTCAATTTCAGCTTCTTTCGATACTGTTAGTGGCGTTTCAATTTGAGCGAGACTCTTAGCAGTAAAGCATGCGCTCATTATAACAACAAGCGCGATTTTGTATATGATTTTCATTCGAATACGTTTTATACTTCAAACGTATGTAATAAAACGCTGGAAACAATGATGTAGTCGATAGGTCTGAAAATAGCACGATGAATTCGTTATAATACTATTTTTTTTATTTCGGGCAAATACGTATCGCTTACTCTCAAGCTTTTTCCATTACTTAAGTATACATAATGATATCTATCTACTTTTTTTAATTCTACAATGGTGTTCATATTGACAAAATGCGAGCGGTGCAATCGTATAAAAGTGATGTGATTGAAGGTGTTTTTAAGTTGAGAAATTCCTTTGGTAGCTAGAAACTCCTCGTTTTTGGTAAATACTTTCGTGTAATCGCCAAAAGCTTCTGCATAATATACATCTTTTACATTGACCATGAGTTTTCTGGTTCCTTTGTGAAGAATCACTTTTAAGGGAAAATGAGCTTCTTTTTGAAGCAATTCTTCTGCCAGCGGAATGACGCTTTCTTGGTTTTTAAGGATTCTATCCAGCGCATTTTCAAAACGTTTTTTGCCATACGGTTTTAATAGATAATCAACGGCGTGCACTTCAAATGCTTTGATGGCAAATTGATCGTACGCGGTAGAAAATATGACTTCAGGGATTTCTTCTAGTTGCGTAAGCACTTCAAATCCGTTGAGACCTGGCATTTGTATGTCGAGAAAGATAGTATCAGGTTTTAATGCATTGATCATTTTTACAGCTTCTAATCCGTTGGAAGCTTCTCCAATAATTTGAAGTTCTTTGTATGCGGAGATATATTGACGTAATAAGTCTCTTGCATCTTCTTCATCATCTATAATTAAGATTGTTTTCAAATCGTAAATGAAATTTTAGTTCCTGTTGGTGCGTTGTCTTCTATTTTTAGTTCGGAATTGTAAATTTTCTCCAATCTCATTTTGGTGTTTGACAATCCTAAGCCTTTAGAGAAAATTTGTTCTTTGTCTTTGATGCCAATGCCTGTATCTTCTATGGAAACGTGTAAACGATCATTCTGTTTTTCAATTGTAATGCGTAATGTAGAAGGTGTAATTTTAGCAGCAATACCATGATTCACAGCATTTTCTACCAAAGGTTGTAGTAGCATCGGAACAATTGTATGCGGATAGACTTCTTTTTTTATGTTAAAAGAAAAATTCAAGCGTTCCTTGAGGCGTATTTTCATCAGCTCCAAGTAGCTTTGTATGAAGTCAATTTCTTCTTTAATGGTCACCGTTTCGTTTTGCGATGCATAATTCTGATATCTAAAAAGATCTGATAATTGTATAATTAATTCTCTCGTCCGTTCATTTTCTTTTGGGATTGTTGCATTGATCGAGTTGAATAAATTGTGTAAAAAATGCGGGTTCAATTGTGATTTTAAGGCGGTAATTTCACTTTTTAATGTAGTTTCTCGAAGGATTGCTTTTTCTTTTTCTTCTTTTTTGAATCGTTTGAAATATCCATACGCATGTATAAATCCAAACTGCACAAAGTAAAAAAGCATGAACGAGTACAGTGTCCAAATGACTTTATAACCGCCCCAATACATTGACCATCCAAAAATTTTTGTCACACCAAGCAATGAAAAATAACAGGTCGCAATATATATTGGTAAAAATAATATATGTGACAGCAGTTGTACTTTGAGTTTGTATTTTCTTAATACAATAGAAGTGACGTACCAAATAGGAATGGTTACTAAAAAGCTGATTAAGAATTGTGCACCGCCAGAAGCAAAAAATTCTTCTACATGAAAATAAGGTGGATGTCCTCCTTCAAAAGCTCCCCAAGAAATCCAGCTTGCGGTGTAATAAATAATAGTGGAGAAGAAGTAGAAACTTAGAAATAAAGCAAGGTCTTTTTTGCTAACATATTGATTTATTTTCTTCCATAGTTTCATAGAATGTACAATATAAAGAAATATATTATTGCATCTTTACTATTTTAGATGAGTCCGTAAATGTGTAGTTGAAATGGATTTTGAAGGTGTTTTTTTAAAACTTTTTAGAAGACTGTTTTGTATTATTATTAACGTGTGATCGACATAAGAAATCACAATAATACTTGCAATACCTTGAAGAATAAGTGCTTGTCAGTTCGAGCGTAGTTGAGAACAGCTAAAAAAGTTTATATTTCAATTGAATCTCGTGAGTTACGCTCGGTATCTTCGATAATGCTCGATTTGACATTTGGTGTAATTTTTGAAAATCAAATACATAGCAAAGTTATTATATCGAATTCACGTTATTATTAGATGTTGCGCTACGTTGGTTTTAGTTCAACT
>CAZHSA010000071.1:0-5839 GCA_964535135.1 uncultured Kordia sp. | reverse complement strand
TTTGGTAAACTTATCTGATTACTAATTTCTTAGTAGCCGATTTACCGTTTTCTGTAATTTTTACTACATAAATTCCTGATTGTAAGTCAGCAACATTTAATGTATTTGTAATTGTAGTGTTGATTACTTGTTTTCCTAAGATGCTGTATACTTGTACTTCTTTCGTGTTGTTTGAAGGTGAAGTAATTGTTACTGTAGCTCCGTTTGTAGGGTTTGGATACATACTAAATGTAGTTGTTCCAAATTCTTCGTTGCTTAACGTAGTGTCTAAATCACTAGCAAATCGTGGGAAAATTTGATACGTTCCATTAAATTCAGAACCTAAACCGATGATATCAACTGGTACAGTAGGAATCATAGTTCCAATTAAATCTTCATCACCGAAAGAAACTCTACATACTGTTGCATCTGTTCCTCCAGTAGTAGTTACTGTGTAGTTTGTGTTGTCGGCAAACATTCCCATGTCTGCAAATTCAACATTCAATAGTCTGATTAATCTACTTTCGTAAGCTTCTCCATTTGTTGCCAATTCGTTAGCAGTTACAAAAAGTGGATTGATTGTATTTCCAGTTGAAGATGCTCCAGGTACATTAGCACTTGGTACAAATTGTAATACACCACTAAATTGAGATAATTGGCCTTGCAATCCAATGATTCCATCTCCAATATTCAATGGAGCACTTAAAGTTCCTGCGGTGTCATCAATTAAGATTCCTGCACCACTATCTTGAATGTATTTTTGATTTCTTGTTCCTTCAGTTACGATGTATGAAATTAAAGCTTCACCATTTAATTCATAAAACTCTCCAATTGTTCCAGCGCGTAACTCAGTAATATTATTTACTTGTGTGATGCTTCCAACAGAAAAAGTAACCGTTTTCGTGTCAACCACAACATTGCTATCATATAATTCAACAGTTACACTGTACATTCCACCATCCATAGTAGGAATTGCAAATGGACTAGTAACATCTACGTCTGTTGGGTCCATGTTTACAGTTACGTTTACATAGCTACCAAGCATTGCTAAATTTACATTTTGAGTTACAAACTCAAGGTCAACACTTGTAGTTCCAGGACCAAATGCATTTCCATCTGCGGGTGCAGTAATTGTAACAGAAGGTACTGTAGTTACTTGCTCCGTTACTGAATAATCATCAATGTAAATTACAGACATGTTTCCAGCGGCAGCCCAGTTTGCAGAGATATCGTAAAAACGAAGACCTATGTCAATAGTTCCTGTTGTAGTTGCCATGTATTCGTATGTAATTTCTTGCCATACATTTAAGTTATCTGGATCTGAATATCCTTGGTATCCATCTACAAAAAGTCTAGCTCTAGCACCGTTATCCGCTTGGTATACCCACACACTTACGTCGTATGTTTTTCCAGCCTCTACATTTACAGTTTGTCTAAAGTCTGTATTTCCTTGTGTTTGTGTAGTTACTGTAAACTTTGCAGCACTTGTTCCTCCGTTAACAATTGTAGTTTCTTCTTCTACAGTTGTTCCAGCTTCACTTGTCCAAGTATCTAATACACCACCTGTCCAGCTTTCAAAATCTCCATTTGTTACAATTTGTCCAAAAGACAAAGAAGAAATGAATAATGCAATTAATAAAAAGTAATTTTTGTTCATACGTTATATTTTAACCATTCATAAATTTATGATACAAATATACAAAAGAACATGAATTGAAACACTAGACGAAGATATTTGTGGGCTGTTTTAACCATTTGATAACAAAAGTGTTATTGAGTTGCGATATTCTTAGTACGTAGCAGTGTCACTTTTAGAATCAAAAAAACGCCTTCTGCTGTAGAAGACGTTTTTGGTAATGTGTATGTTGTTTAGAATTAGTTTCCTACTGTCCAACCTGCTCCCCAAGTAGCATAGTCAGTTCCTGTTCCGTTTCCGTCACCTGAAATTAAATCAGCTTCCGTAAACATAATTCCTGTATCGTTTTTAACTTTTGTAATGATGTCAGTAAATGTAATATCATTTACTTGAGTATCTCCACTCACTACTGCTTCACCAGTTGGATGATCAGCAGGTGCAATAGGATCAGTATCTAAGTCAAATCCTTCTTCAAATCCTTCTAAAACAACATTGTTGAATAGAACTCTTGTTCCAGCTCTTAAACGAATCGCTTCTGTGCCTGCTGTTGATCCCATTCCAATAATAGTAAGGTTGTTTACTGTTGGCGCAGAGAAATAGATTGGGTTTGAGTTGTTTCCAATATCTGTATTGAAACCATCAGCTTCAATTCCTTTGTCATGATCAGCACCGTGTTGTACATAAGCATTTGTGATAGTTCCTACGTATCCTTCTGTCCAGTCAATAGAGTCATCTTGTGATCCTATTACAGATGCAAAATCAACATTTACAGTTCCTCCGAAGAATTCAATTCCATCATCTTTTCCTTCATATACTTGAACATATTCTACGGTAGTTCCGTTTCCTACACCATAAAAAGAGATTCCGTTATTTTCTGATTGCCCATCCGCAGATCCACCAGAGTATTGAACACGTACATAACGCAATGTACCAGAGTTGTCAGCTGTGTCTGTTCCACCGTAAGGTAAACTAGCAATTTCGGAAGTTGCTGTAGCATTTCCTTCTACTGAGTTGATAGGTGCGTTCCCTAAAATAATTAATCCGCCCCAGTCACCAGCAGTTGGTGCAGATGCATCCGAAGTAAAAACGATTGGCTCACTAGCCGTTCCAATAGCTTCAATTTGAGCTCCAGCAGAAATGGCAATGTATACGTCAGATCCAGCAGCCAATGCTTCTAAAGTCATCCCCGCTGGAATACGCAATGTTGTGCCAGCAGCCATGATTAATGATCCGTTTACTTTATAGGTATTGTTTGCGTCTAATTCTAGATCTTCTGTAAATGTTCCTGATAAAAAGATCGTTTCTGGATTTGTAGGATTCGAAGTTCCACCGTTATTTATAATATTAATGTCAGCCGTATCGTCTGAAGCACACGAAGTGATGCTTAATAAGCCTACGAGCGCTAATCCTAATGCAAAGTAATTTTTCATTTTGTTAATTTTTTTTAGTTGTGTTGTTGATTTAGAATTTATATTTTAATTGAAATCCAATATTCCTTCCTCTGTCAAATCCAGAAACACCTTTTCCGTTTGCTGAGGTTACTAAAACGTCTCCAGCACTTGTTTCACGAACAAATTTGATATCTGGATTTAATATGTTTCGTATGCTAAAGTTGATTTCGAAGTTGTCTGTAATTTTATTTTTTAGAATGAAATCTAAGGTTGGTACCGATTTCTCTACAATGTTTCCTAATTGTCCTGAACCTAAAGCATCAATACGATCTGAGAAGTAAGAGAATACTAAGTTTCCTGTTGGCTTGTAGCTTCCAAACGTTGGCGAGTAGCTTACATCTGCATTGATGATGAATGGAGATGCACCTTGTAATTGTTCTTCACTTTCTCTAAAACTTACACTGTATGTACCCGCAATTTCATCATACAAATCTTGCTGTGTGTGCATCAACGTTGTATTGATTCCAGCGGAAAGCACTGTTTCTTCATCTTCATTTTGAAGAATGTTTTTTCTAAATTCCAATTCAACACCATATACTTCTGCAGTTTCTCCTGTTCTGAAGTAACGTTGTGTTCCTGTTGCATCAAAAGCCACCACTCGGTTCACTGGATCTGAAATTTGTTTCGCAAACGCAGATGCAGAAAAGATTTCTCCTTTCCCAAAAAACCATTCGTATTTTAAGTCAAAGTTGAGCACGTTTGAGAACGATTTGTCACTTACATTTACAAAAGTAGGATCGCTTGCACCTAACAAATCAGGATTTCCACCAATTCTATTGGTTACATCAATGTATACGAAAGGAGACGTTTCTTTAAATTCAGGAAGTGAAACCGTTCTACTTGCAGAAAAACGAATGTTTTGTTCTTCTGTCAATTCATATTTTACATTCAAACTTGGAAGAATGAAGTTTTCATAAGCGCTTCTGCTAGCGTTTCCATTGTTTCCTAAGTTAATTACGTCGTACGCAATACTTTGGTCAAAGGATTCAACACGAACACCTGGTACAATCAACCATTTATCTGATTTAATTTCTGCATCTACATATCCAGCAAATAAATCTAAATTCCCTGTGTATGTGTTTTCAGCAAGTCCAGGTCTATTTGTATTTCCAAGTTCAGGAATTGCATTGATGACTCTAATATCATAGATGGTACCTCCATTAGCATCAAAGTTCCCAATGTTGAAAATACTATTTAAATTATCTACATCCGTAATGGCAAAATCTGAATCCACAATATCATAACCGTAACGAATATTTTCAAAATTACGCTCTTTACTTCTTCCATTGTATCCAAAATTCAATTTGAAATCTTCATTTACAGTATACGCCAGGTTGATGCGTCCGTTAAATTCTGTATCATCAATGTCTTGGAAATAACGCTGATTGTCATAATCTACGTTGCTAAAAAATGTTGGGTTTGTAGTTGGATCATTATCCAGCGCAAACTGATAGTTTTCAACACTAATACGCTTACGGTCTGGTTGTTTTGCATATACAAGGTTATATCCTGCAGCCCAATCAATCTCTATTTTATCATTTTTGTGATTACCGATCAATTGATTTACAAATACTTGATTTTGATCAAATTGTGCGTTCATTTGATAAAAACCTTCATCCGTATTTATAAAAGCATCTCTGTTTCTACCTTTTCCATCAATACCAAAATATCCAACTTCGTTTGTAGAACTGTTAATGAATAATGAATTGAATTTTAATTTATTCTTATCATCAATCTTATAATTTAACGTTCCCATAGCAGTTGTAGTAGTGCTGTATTCAAACTCTTCTGCATCCAGGAAAGATTTCTTCTCTACGGTGGTAAAGTCAGTTGCTTCACCTCTTCTGTATTCATAACCATTTTCAAAAGAAACCGTTCCAAAAACACTCAAACGTGAATCGTTTTCAAAGCTCCATGATTTTCCTCCAGAAATTCCAAAAGTGACATTGATTGGTACACTCACATCTTCAGGATCAACTCCATGCGATAAAATAACAGCAAACGGATTTTGATTGTGACGTGCATAATCTCCAAAATATCCAGAGCCTTCACTCACTACAAAATTTTCGCCAATTGCATTCGTATTGATGCTCGATCCTACAAAAGCTTCTAAATATCCTTTTCCTTTATAATCTTTCGAATTGATATTTACATTACCTGCGGCAAAATCTCCATACTGTTTTCCTGAATAGGCTTTGCTAATAGAAACATTCTCAATAACGTCCGTCGCAAATAAACTCAACTCAATATTTTTCTTTTCAATATCGTTAGATGGTAAAGGCAATCCGTTAAGCGTTGTATTCAAATACCGATCACCCAATCCACGCACATATACATTGCTTGATCCTTCTTGTTTTGAAACCCCAGAAATCTTCGTCACCGCGCCAGCAGCATCACCAACACCTTTACGTGCCAATTCTTCTGCACCAATAATTTGTTTGATATCTTTTGATTTCTTTTGCTCTAACAAAGTAGCCGCTTCTGATACTTTTCGTGTTGTTGCCGTAATTACAATCGCGTCTAACGCTGCTGCGTTTACTGCTAAAATTACATCTACATTGGTTATTTTCCCTGGATTTACCACCACATTGGCAACTTCTTGTGTTTTATAACCCACAAAACTAAACACCAATGTGTAGGTTCCTGGCGCAACATCTGTTAACTCATATAAACCATCAAAATCGGAAGTTGTTCCTTTTGAAGTCCCTTTTATCGTTACATTAGCAAAAGGAAGTGGATCATTATTAACTTCTTTATCTTGCACTTTACCAAC